>JAAHIC010000073.1 GCA_010671965.1 Leptolyngbya sp. SIO4C5 | reverse complement strand
TATGACGAGTCAGAGCACCTCTCATGGCTGATTAGTTCCAAGCGACAACGACCAGACTGGACTGATTAGTAGGCTGCAGATGGTGGCTAATATGCTTGGTATGTTCTAAAAACTCACTGTAGTCGCAGAGGTGATCAAGCCCTAAAATGCCCAGCAAACACTCGGCGACCAGCCAGATAGACGTTTTGTAAAAGAGTGTTTTCCACTGGACCATAATAATACCTAGGTTTGGTCAGTCTGATGCAAAATACGTCTGACCGAGAGCGGGATATGCAGGCTACTCCACCACGCGAATGCGTCCCTGGTTCAAAGCTTCATAAATGCGAGCGATCAGTGCCTGATCTTGCCGGCTAATTTGACGCTTGGCGTATAAGGTCATTAGCAGTCGCTGATCGTAGCGCGTTAGTCTGCGCGTCGAAAAAATTTTTTCTACTGTTTCTTCAATTGAGTTCATGCTTTTCTCCCATTCCAGCTAATAAGCCCTGAAGCATTGAACCTGTAAGAGTCTACTCTGAGACATTTATCTGCTAAACTAGCCGATCTTCGCGTATTCAACTTCATTGTGCTTAGCTTTAAATTTAGGCGTAAGAAAGAATTTGCAGATCAGTAGATTTAAGTAATTCAAATAGCCTTTCAAACATTTTTAAGTGCAACTTTGTAAATCAGTAGAATCAAGCAGATTGTTTTGATAGCCTGAGATCAAAATGCTCTTTTCTCTTTATTCAAAGTACTGAGAAAACCCTATTTAAGTCATCCGCCATCCAGGCTGAAAGCGTCCGTCAGACAGCGGATATTCTAAAGCGTCAGCTTCTTGGGTTCGCCCAAAGGGCCAACATACAGAAACGCGATCGCCTGAAAAAAGCGATCGCGTTCAATTAACTCTAAAATCTAGAGACAATAGAAAGCTATACAGCTGCTAATTCTGGCCGCTTGCTGTTACGAATACCTTCAATGGCTGCCGCATAGTCATCGGCTTTGAAGACCGCAGAGCCGGCCACAATAGCATTCGCGCCAGCTTCAAGTACCTGCCAGGTATTATTAGCTTTGAGTCCGCCGTCAACTTCAATCCAGGGGTTTAGACCGCGCTCATCACACATTTGGCGCAGTTGGCGAATCTTAGGTAGAACGGCTGGAATAAAGCTCTGACCGCCAAAACCGGGGTTGACGCTCATAATCAAGATGAGATCGCAAACCTCTAAAACGTGTTCGATCAGCGTTATCGGCGTAGCCGGATTGAGCACCACACCCGCCTGTTTGCCTAGCTCACGGATCTGAGAAAGGGTGCGGTGTAGGTGAGGTGAAGCATTGTGCTCTGCATGAACGGAAATAATGTCAGCGCCTGCCTCAGCGAAGTCAGCGACGTACTTTTCTGGTTCTACAATCATCAGGTGCACGTCTAGCGGCTTTTTAGTCACCGGACGAATTGCCTTGACGATCAGGGGGCCAATGGTGATATTGGGCACAAAACGTCCGTCCATCACATCCACGTGAATCCAGTCAGCGCCTGCCTCATCAGCGGCTCGCACTTCGTCTCCCAAACGGCTAAAATCCGCCGACAAAATCGAGGGAGAAATGACAATCGGTTTTTGGGATTGAGTATTAGGCATGGTGGACGGGTACTCCTATCTCCTGGCTGCGTATTCATCGTAACAAAATCTTTAGTTTCCTCCTAGTTATTTGGCCTTTAGACTGCGACCAAGTCAGCTCAACTGGCGCTAGAGTAGGGACAAACTTAGTTCTCTAACCCCTGTCTGCTTTCAAGCTTGTCCAGTTATCCACGCGATTTCTAGTAAAAGTCTATGAGCCGCCGTTTCTTCTCGCAGTTCGCTTCTCGACTGACAGCTCGCTCCCTTGGTCTGAGCAGTCTCTTCGGCTTAGCCGCCGGGCTGCCAGCCCTAGCGCTGTCTCTTTCAGTTGGCCCAGAAGGAATCGATGCTAGACGCCTACACGAACTGCCCTACAACCTCACAGGGCGAAAGATTGCTATCGGGCAGGTGGAAATTGGCCGACCGGGACAGTTTGGTTTAGACAAGGTGGCTTATGAAATGATGCCGGTAGAGGTGCGGGCCGTCTTTTTTCGCGATCGCCTCGCTTCTCCCAATCAGTATGTAGATGGCCATGCTGCCAACGTGGCCAGCGTCATGGTGAGCCAGGATAAAAACTTAACGGGAGTTGCCCCCGGTGCCACCTTATATTCGGCGGCGATTGGCCCCTTAGAAGGACGCAATGGCCAGCCAGAAGAGTGTTCGGCTTCTCAGCATGTCGCTCTGCAAAATGGTGGAGATGTGCGGGCGATGAACTTCAGCTTTGGCGAGGCGCTAGGGCGAGATCCGCGTCCCAACGCCATGCTAGATGGTAACGCCCTCCTGACCCAGTGTGTGGACTGGTCACACCGGGTACACGACATGCTCTACGTGATAGCGGGTAATCAGGGTTCGGGTGGCATCCCTATTCCTACAGACAACTTCAACGGTATCAATGTCGCGTTTTCGACAGCCATTGAGGGCAGTTTCTACCGGATTGATTACGCCAACCTGGGCAGCGAGCCGACCTATCGTTCCCGCCGATCGCCTGCACCTGAAACTAATGTAGGCCCGCGCCGCTCTATTAACCTAGTGGCACCAGGCGGCAATCTAGAGCTATTGGACCCGGACGGCCATCCCCGCCGCACTAGCGGCACTAGCTTTGCAGCGCCCCATGTGGTCGCTACCGTAGCGCTGCTGCAGGAGTTTGGCGATCGCCAGATTCGCACTGGGCCGGCAAACTGGACGTTAGAGGCCCGCCGTCCTACCGTGATGAAGGCTATTTTGCTCAATTCAGCCGATAAGATTCAGGACAGCGGGGACGGGCTGCTGGGAGGTATGGCACGGACCCTCATTGACGAACAAAATGCCACCTGGCTGGACTCGGATGCCTATCGAGATCCGGCTATTCCGCTTCATGCTGAGCTAGGAACGGGCCACCTCAATGCTTTTAGAGCTTACGAGCAGTTTCAGCCGGGGCCGCAAACGCCAGAAAATGCTGTGCCTCTGATTGGGTGGAACTATGGCGCGATAGAATCTTCTGTCCCGCCGGATTTGCCGCGATCGCAGCCAGCTCTACTTTCTCAAGACTACGTGTTTGAGCAGCCTCTGCAGGAGGGCAGTTACCTCTCAGCAACCCTAGCCTGGGAACGGTTGGTAGTGCTGCAGGATGAGAACCAAAACGACCTGTACGATATTGGCGAAGCCTTTGCCAACCGAGGTTTGAACAATCTCGACTTGTACCTGATGCCCGCTGACGCCGAAGATATCAGCCAGAGTATTTGGTCTTCTGTGAGCGAAGCTGACAGTGTTGAGCATATTTTCTTTCCGATTCCGGAAACCGGGCGCTACAAGCTGCGCGTAGTCTACCGGCAGCAGGTGAACGATGAGCTACTTCAGCGCTACGCTCTCGCTTGGTGGGCGGTGGGAGCACCGCAGGCAGAATGAAAGTTTCTGGGCAATTCTATCGTTGGTATCAAAACCTACTCAGTAATCCCCGTTCCCGTGGCTGGGTGATTGCGCTGTCTTTGCTTTACCTGGTGAGTCCGTTTGATATTTCTCCCGATTTCCTGCCGATCTTAGGCCAGATTGATGATGTTGTTCTGATTTCCCTGCTGCTTTCGGGGCTGTTTCAGTGGCTGACTGAACGATTTTCCGCCACAGAAACCTCTACTGCCCACGTTCAGTCTGAAGTGAACGATCCAACAACTCGCACGATTGATGTCGAGGCTGTATCATCAGACGCTTCCCAGTCAGATTAGGTCATCAAATTTGGCTTTATAGGTGATTAGCGATCGCCAAGGGCCAAGCACTTGCCATTCTAGAGCCGAGGTAGCAGTTCAGGCAGTAGGGCAGCGGGTATGCGCTGCAAAGCTTGTTGCTGACTGGGAACGCCAAGCTGTTGGTGATGTAATTTGAGGTTGTTGGCGATCGCCTGTAGGGCTGTGGCTCGGCTCTCAGGCAGTGCCTGCCAGCCTTGCAAAGCGGTCAGATAATGCTGCAGACCCTGGGCTAAATATTCTGCTTGCACGGCCTCATCGAACTGCGCGGAAGCGCCTAGATAGCCATGAACGACGCCAAGACTGTAGTGCACCGCATAAACGTCTAGCGGTTGTGCCGTTGTGGGCGGCGAGTCCATTTGGGTCTGCGCGATTTGTAAGGTTTGGGTGTAGGCGGCGATCGCTTTTTGCCAAAGCTGATCGCGCTGCTGTATGGGCTGGCGATGATTGGCTAATTCGCAGTAGGCCGTCCCCAAGTTGTTGTGAGTTGAGGCGCAGGCAGCAGGATCAATTTCAGGCGTACGGTAGACCAGCGCTTTTTGGTAAGCCTCAATGGCCTGTTCTAACCGAGCAGCAGGCTGTTCATGTTGGGCCAAGCTCCAGTAGGCAACTCCTAGGTTGTTAGCAATCATGGCATAGCGCAGCGGCTCCTGCTGGGGCTGACAGTGGTTAAGCGCTTCTGCATAAGCCAAGATAGCCTGTTGGAGGTGCTGCTTGGGCAGTTCTTGCTGAGCCAGCCGCCAGTGCGCTGCGCCTAAGCTGTTTTGTAGAGATGAATACTCTAGAGCGGCGGTAGCCGCAGGCCGATAGCTGAGAGCGTGATGATAAGCCTCAATAGCCTGCTTCAGATGACTTGAGGAGGTCTGAAAGTTGGCCAAAAAGCTGTGCGCCGCCGCTAAGTTGCTGTAGAGCCGCCCGGTAGCTTCCGGCGTCTTCTGGCTGAGGGCGCTGAGCGCCTGCTGATAAACACCGACGGCTTTCTCCATTAGCGACAGGGCTTCTGCGGTCGTCGAAGTACGCTGCGCCTTAATCCAGTAGAGACTGCCTAAATCGTTGAGACTGTCGCTCCAGAGAGCCGAGTGCTGGGGTAGCCAGCGCAGCCCTTCTTCGTAAGCCTGAATGGCAGCGACTATTAGTTCTGGCTCAGTCTCACCGGCTACCAGGCGATCGCGGTAAGCCTGGCCTAATTGCAGATAGGCATTGCCGGCCGCCGGGTCTGACTGCTGGGCTGGCGAGGCGGGCTTCGGCAATACCGCAACGGCGGTAGCCCCTTTCTCCTGGCGGGAAGGGTGCGGTTCTAAGCCAGACTCAGCCGGGGCGGAAACTGTTTGCGATCGCTGAGTTGGCTCTGCTTCCTCCAGATCAGGCAGCGTGGCCTCGGCCTCGGCTAGCTCTAGCTCTTCTAAAGGAATTTCTCTAACTGGATCAAGGCTTTGTAAGACTTCCGGTAGGGAATCGCCTGCGTCTGTCTCTTCCTCGGTCGCAGGCAATCCTGAGGGAGGTGGGGTCGAATCCACTGCGGCGGCTGGCGGCTGTATCGGCCCAGGCTGAGAACGGGGAGCAGCAGAGAAGCTCGCCTCTGACTCTAGAGGCGAGGGATCGCCGACAAACTCAAACAAGCCCGTATGGCAGGCCCAAAAGCCGGGTACCGACTGCTGAATCAGCCGCGCCCAGGGCCAAGGCATCCAGAGCAGCAGACTGTGTTCTAGGGCGGGCAAGAGCAGTTCAATTTGTCGCAGCGATCGCAGAAACTGCCGCTGCGTGGTGGCTGACTGCCGAGTGAGCTGTTCAATTCCTACCACCTGTAGGCTCAGAGACTGAGTCATAGTCGCTGAGGACTGTTTCAGGCAGGTAACGATCTGCTGCGGCAGATGAGGTGGATTGAGATCAAGGCTGAGCCGCTCTAAGTTCCAGGAATCCTGCCAGCCTTCTAGGTTGCTGGCTGCCGTAGCGGCACTGGCGGTAATATCGGTTTCTAGCTGAGCGGCGAGGCGATCGCGCAGGGGAATATCATCACAGACGGCAATCAGCAACTGACGTTTGAGATTGAGCTGCAGCGTCAGCTTCAGGCGCTGGTAGGTGCGCTGATTTAAACCTAGCACTTGACGAGAGGGGAGTTCAGTAACGACCATCGACCGGGGGCATTGTGGGGAATCGCACATTTATTTCTTCTGAGACTGTCAGTCCGAGTCAGGAATAAAGCCGCCAGAATCCCTGCTGAAGCTGATATCCTAAAACTCTGAGAAGTCTGGTGACTGCAACTTTTCTTCATATATTGAGCTTTCCCTATGTCTGTTGTGTCTGATTCCTCAATTCGAGAGCAGCAACATCCGCTAATTCGCCAGCTAGCTGACCTGATTGAAGCCGCTTGGCAACAGCTAGATCTGAGTCCCTATCAGCTACCGGCGGATTTGGGCTATGTTGAGGGACGGCTAGAGGGAGAAAAGCTAGTGATTGAGAACCACTGCTATCAGACTCGCCAGTTTCGCAAGCTCCATCTAGAGCTGGCTAAGGTGGGACAAAGCCTGGATATTCTGCACTGTGTTATGTTTCCCCAGCCTGACTTTGCCTTACCGATGTTTGGCTGTGACCTCGTAGGCGGACGCGGTCAGATTAGCGCCGCGATCGCTGATTTGTCCCCCGTTAGTCCTGAGGGCCTGCCGCCTGACTACCAGCAGTCTCTAGCGGCCCTGCCCCAGCCTGATTTTAGCCAGCCGCGCGAGCTGCCAGCTTGGGGAGATATTTTTTCCCCTTTTTGCACCTTCATCCGCCCCAGCAGTCCGGCTGAGGAAGCGGCTTTTTTAGAACGTATTCAGTACTTTCTCGACATTCACTGCCAGCAGGCGATCGCGGCTGTGGCAACACCGCCGCAGCGAGCTGAAATTCTGCAGGGGCAGCAGCGCTATGTGCAGCAGCAGCAGCAAAATGACAAAACGCGCCGTGTGCTGATCAAAGCTTTTGGGGCTGAGTGGGCTGAGCGCTATATGACCACTGTTTTGTTTGATCTTCCTGACCCCGAACCGAGTTTGACCTAGCTGTTTTCTATGCCAAGTTCGTCTATTGCCACTTCTTCGTCTGACAGCATAGCTGCGGCGTCTACGTCCGCTAAGCCCGGAAAGCTGGTGGTTTTTACGGGGCCAAGCGGCGTGGGCAAAGGTACGCTGCTGCGCCGTTTGCTCGATCGCCATCCTGAGCTATATCTCTCGACTTCAGCGACTACGCGGCAGCCCCGTCCGGGGGAAGTGGACGGGCAGCATTACTATTTTGTTGATCGAGATAAGTTTGAGCGGATGGTAGCTGCTGGCGAACTGCTAGAGTGGGCGGAGTTTGCCGGTAACTACTACGGAACTCCGATTGAGCCGGTGCAGCAGCAGGTCCAGGCGGGGCACTGGGTTGTACTTGAAATTGAGCTAGAGGGCGCTCGGCAGGTCGAGCAGTCCTGTCCGGAAGCGCTGCGAATTTTCATTTTGCCCCCCTCTTTAGGCGAGCTAGAAAGGCGGCTGCGCGATCGCAGTCAGGATAGCGAAGCGGCGATCGCCCGGCGACTGCAGCGGGCTAGCGTGGAAGTAGAGGCAGCAGATGAGTTTGATATCCAGATTGTCAATGATGATTTGGAGACGGCTCTACAGCAGCTAGAACAGGCTTTATTTGGTCAATAAACAGTTAAATCAAGCCTATAGAGGCTTACTCAGCCGCCTCTGTCTCTGGGCTAAGAGAGCTAGGCGGAATGCCTTCGACCGCGACCAAGGATTCGGTTACCGCTTTGACGATGGGTGCAGCCACAGTTGAGCCATAGGCATCATCTCCCCAAGGCTCGTCCACAATGGCCAAAATCACGTAGCGGGGATCCTCAACTGGCAAAATACCGACGAAGCTCGTAATGCGGGCATCTGTGTAGTAGCCATTGAGCGCTTTTTGAGCCGTGCCGGTTTTACCCGCAATTCGATATCCCGGTACCTGGGCGGGTTCGCCAGTCCCCTCTTGGACAACGGTTTCCATCATGCTGACGACCTGCTGCGCCGTGGCTGCGTCAAAGAGCGGTTGGGGCTGAGGCCGAGGCGGCTGCCAATGGATCTGCCCCTGGCGATCGCGCAGTCCGGAGACTACGTGAGGCGTCACTAGCTTGCCGCCGTTGGCTAAGGTGCCCTGGAGCCGTAGAAGCTGCACCGGCGTTAGGGCAAATCCCTGGCCAAAAGCAGTGGTGGCTGGCTCAATTCGACTGCCGACAAACTGCTCCTTTTCCTTAAGCTGTCCGGTGGTTTCAGCCGGTAGCTCAATGCCGGTAGGCTGATCAATTTCCAGTCGCTGCAGCCAGTCAAAATAGGTTTCTGGAGCCAGTGCCTCCATGATGTGAACCATGCCAACATTGCTGGAGTATTTCAGCACTTCGGCTAAGCTGAGAGGGCCGCGACCGCCTCTGGCCGCATAGTCAGCGTTTTGAATTGGCCATTCGCCAATTTGAATTCGCCCTTCGTCGTAGATCGAAAAACTGGGATCTATCACTTGCGAAGCCAGGGCGATCGCTACGTTGACTGGCTTGAAAGTCGATCCTGGCTCGTAACTATCGCTAACAGCCCAGTTCTTAAAGGCGGCGACGTCGGCTTCGTAGTAGCGATTAGGATCATAGGTAGGCTCTACCGCCATCGCCAAAATAGCCCCGCTGTGGGCATCCATAACCAAAACAGCACCGCGCTTAGCACCGTAGGTTTCCATCTGGCGGCGCAGGCTGAGCTGAGCCGCTCGCTGTAGGCGACTATCTAGGGTGAGCTGCAGCATCAGGCCGTCTTCGGCCAGCAAAGCCGCGAGCGCTAAATCCTGCTGGCGACCTGTTTGGGCAGACTGGGCCTGGGATGGCTGGGGCAAAAAGAGCTGCTCCTGCAGGCTATACTCCAGTCCAGCCTGTCCTTCACCGTCTACATCGACGTAGCCCACAATTTGAGCAAATAAGTCGCCCCTGGGATAAAAACGCTGCAGATTGGGAATTAGCTCTAAGCCGTTTAGCTCCAGCTCTAGGATCCGCTTAGAAATTTCTTCTGGCAGGGTTTCGGCTACTTTAATCCCCGTTTCTTGGGCTTCAAACTGCTGAACTAGCTGCCGGGTTGGTTGTTCGAGCAGGGAACTGAGCTGGGCTGCAATCGCGCTGGCTGACTGGTCAAACAAAGCCGGATGAGCATAGAGTGTGTACTCAATTTGATCGACGGCTAAGGCATTTCCTTGGCGATCGACAATGCTGTGACGCGCCTGAATTGGCTGGCGGCGGCGTTGCTGCTGTTGCTGCGCCATCTGGGCCAGCGCCGTCCCCTGCACTAGCTGAATGTAGGCCAGCCGGCTCCCCAAGCCGATGATGCTCAGGATCAAGAGGCTCCAAACCAACAAAGCCCGAAACCGGGGAGAATAGCGGCGCGATCGCTGCCGGGGCCGGGGTTTTCTAGCCATAGGGCGGCGCGATCGCGCCGCTAAGCGAGGACGAGAGGACATAGGGCTGTCAAAGGGCAATGGTCAGGAGAACTGGCCTAGTAGCCGAGGGGGTGAGCCAGAGCCGGATGAGGCGGAACCTCTGTCTCTACGGCAGCCGATTCAGTGGCTTCAGTTGCCGCAGGGGATAAAAAAATTAGGCTGTTGGGCTGGGGCAGCTCTAAAGCGGCTCCTGGCGCTTCCGCCTGCTCCGCTAAGTGCTGCTTCAGCACCTCATTTGCGGTTGTGAGCTGATGCTGGCTGCGGCGCAGGGCTTCTAAACGCTGCGCTCCTGCCTGCAGTGACTTGTCCACATAGACCGTAGAGCCATAGAGAGCGAGAACTGCTATCAGCAGGCCGCCCGACAGCACCGTGGTGCCTTGATATAGCCCCAGCAGTAGCTGTAACCAGAGAGGCCGCTGCGGCGCGGCAAAGGCAGGCCCCGGCTCAACGGAGACGGGCACTGAATGGGCTCGCTTAGCTGCCGCCAGCATCGGCACCACGCTGCGACTGCGCCGCCGCCCCGCTGTTTTTTCGATATCTCGTTTCAAGGCTGCCGCCATGCACTCCACTCCTCAATCGGATTCACCTTGCTCAACCAACCTGTCAGGAACCAACCTTCAAGCGGAATGCGCCGTCATGTGGGCTGTGCCTCAAGGTCCCAGATTGGCGACATAGTAACCTGCCTGAGCCATAACAGCAATAGAAGATGGCCCAACAGGTTATTACAGATCATTGCGATCGCTATAGCTTAGTGCCGCACTCCGGGCAGAAGCGATTAGTCGATGGGTTTTTGGCGTTGCAGTTTGAGCAATACACCAGCTCAATAGCTTGATCTAGCTTAGAAGCTGACTGGAGGCCAATCATCTGAGCGTTATTTTTACCCGGCGCAATCATCGGATAGCAGTTTTCGTCCTTGCGAACGCGCACATCCATTAGGACAGGGCCGTCTGCCGCCAGCATCTCGGCCACGCTCTCTTTGAGCTGATCCCGCTGTCGCACAACCATGCCCTTAACGCCAAAGGCTTGGGCTAGTAGCTCAAAGTCCGGCATCCCTATCTCCATATTTGAGGAAGAATAACGCTCCCCAAAAAAGGCTTGCTGCCACTGCCGCACCATGCCCTGCCAGCCGTTATTGATAATCACGGTTTTAACCGCAATGCCGTATTGGGCTAGCGTTCCTAGTTCCTGAAGATTCATTTGGAAACTAGCATCGCCGCTAATACAGATAACAGGTTCATCCGGCAGCGCCACCTTCACTCCCATAGCCGCCGGTAAACCATAGCCCATTGTGCCCAGTCCAGCGCTGGAAATCCAGCGGCGCGGGCCGTTTTTCAGGAACTGAGCTGACCACATCTGGTGCTGACCCACATCGGTGGTGTAGTAAGCCTGGGGTGCCTGCTGGCTCAGCTCTACAATGACTTCCTGCGGCGAAATCATATCTGGGTAGGTCGGCACCACCAAAGGATGCTCCTGCCGCCAGCGGTTGACCCGGTTGCGCCAAGCCTGAGTTTGCTGGGAATTTCCTGGGGTTCCCTCGGTTTCTATGCGCTGCAGCAGATCTTGCAGAACCCGGCGAACATCGCCCACAATCGGCACCTGGGGAGCTCGATTTTTGCCGACCTCAGCCGGATCGATATCAATATGAATGACCTTAGCGCGGGAGGCAAATTCATCTAGTTTGCCAGTAACGCGGTCGTCAAAACGGGCACCTACGGCAATCAGTAAATCGCATTCGCTCACGGCGAAATTGGCGTAGGCCGTCCCATGCATCCCCAACATGCCCACCGAAAGGGGATGGTGCTCGTCAAAAGCCCCCTTGCCCATCAGCGTCGTCGTAACGGGAATATGAAAATGCTCGGCTAGAGCCTTGATTTCACCGTGGGCACCAGAGGTAATAGCGCCGCCACCCACGTAGAGCAGGGGACGTTCTGCCTGCTTCAGCAGCTCAATGGCGTGATTGAGCTGGCGCGGATTGCCCTTAATGGTAGGTTTGTAGCCGGGTAGCTTGATCGAACGCGGCTCAACTGGAATGTAGTCAAATTCTTCAACACCCACGTCTTTAGGCACGTCAATCAGGACGGGGCCGGGGCGTCCGGTCTGGGCAATGAAGAAGGCCTCTGCCACAACCTTAGCCATTTCCTGCGGGTCGCGAACCACATAGGAATGCTTAACGATGGGCAAAGTAATGCCAAAAATATCTGTCTCCTGGAAGGCGTCGCTGCCAATTGCTCCCCGCGGAACCTGACCCGTAATCACCACCATCGGAATTGAATCCATCTGAGCGGTG
>JAAHIC010000729.1 GCA_010671965.1 Leptolyngbya sp. SIO4C5 | reverse complement strand
TCGCGCAGCTACAGGCCACCTCTTTTGGCGGCATTCTGCTGCGCGATCGCCTCTGACAGCCGTTTAACGTGGATGAGCTGAAAGCGACTGAACAGGGAGCCTTTCAATAGTTCCTGCAGCAGCCGCGCTTCTGCCAAGTTATCCTCTACCAGCAGCAAATTAACGGCAGATTGCAGCTCTAAATGTCGGGCGGTAGTATGGCAGTCTCCAACCAAAATTCCTCAATCCCCCGAACAATTTTGAATAACTGTGCCAGGTTACGTGACTTTGAGATATAGCAGTTCACGTGTAGGTCGTAGCTCTTGAAGATGTCCTCCTCATTGCGCGAGGTCGTCAACACAATGATGGGGATGTGCTTCAGGGTCGGATCGGCCTTGATCTCAGCTAAAACTTCTCGCCCATCTTTGCGCGGCAGGTTGAGATCTAGCAGGATGAGGTCAGGGCGCACCGCGCCCTGATGGCTCCCATCTTGCCGCAGGTATTCCATCGCCTCAATTCCGTCGCGCGCCACCACAACCTGACACTGCAGAGCCGTACTTTTGAGCGCTTCCTGAATCAGGCGAATATCGCCCCGATTATCTTCGACTAAAAAGATAGTTGGTTTGCTGACGTCCATTGCCATGATGGCGATCGCGGCCTCCTACAGGAATAGTGAAAGAGAAGGTGGCGCCTTGTCCCAGAGCTGAATCAACCCAGATCTGACCGCGATGGCACTCAGCAATCTTCTTACAAATTGCCAAACCCATACCGGAACCGGGATATTCGTCGCGCGTATGCAAGCGCTGGAAAATCACAAAGATGCGATCGGCAAACTGTGGATCAAGGCCGATGCCGTTATCTTGAACGGTAAACAGCCAGTCTTCCTCCTGTCGCTGTGCCTTAATATGAATGCGTGGCGGCTGATCGGGTTGTCTAAACTTAATAGCGTTGCCCAACAGGTTTTGGAACATCTGCATCAGCTGGGTACTATCAGCCACAATTGTGGGCATCGCATCTGCCGTAATCTCAGCGCCAGTTTCTGCTATGCGTCCTCGCAGATTATTGAGCGCCTGCTGCAGCGGCTCCTCAACGTTAGTCAACTGCCACTCAACCCCTTTGAGATCGACTTTGGAGTAAACCAGTACGTCATCGATTAGGGTCTGCATTAGGCTTACCCCTTCTACCGCAAACCCAATGAACTCCTTAGCATCTTGATCGAGGGCCGCGTCGTAGCGCATTTCTAGCAGCTGCACAAAGTTGGCGACTTGGTTCAGCGGCTCCTGTAGGTCATGAGAAGCGACATAGGCAAACTTTTTCAGCTCAGCATTCGAGCGCTCTAGATCTTGGGTCAGCAGCGCCAGCTCTTCGGCCTGCCGCAAAACAATGTTGACAATGGCCTTACGCAGCTCCAGCGTGGCCTTGATTTCAATCGGCTTCCAGGGCAGCGACTTCAGCCGCACCGTCTCTTTCCATAGCTCAAATGACTGGCGCGGACAAAGCCGTAATTTGCCCTCATCATCTTTCAGCTCATAGGCATTGTTAGGATCCCCGCCCCAGTTGACGGTCTGCAGCACCTCTGGCCGGAACCACAGCACATAGCTGCGCTTGGAGATGGGAATCGCTAGCAGGCCGCTCGCCACATCCTTGAAGCGCTCAGCATCCGAGTAGACCAGCGGCAGGGAATCGGTATAAAACACCTCTTCATCGACGGTCTTCGCTAACCACTGGGCTAGATAATTTAGTTCCTCTTCGGGCGGGGTGCGGCCCAGAGTGGTCCACTGGCCGTTGAAGCAAACGGCGGCTCCTTTGGCATCGGCTAGATCCAGCAGGTTGGGCTGATAGTGTACCAGGGCGCGAATAAAGTTTTCATCTTCCGACATGCGCTCTACTAGCGTGGACTGCACCTGAGCCAGCTTCATCTGATAGGCATAGTCAGCTTCTTCTTCCCGGGTAGAAATTTCAGCAAAGATGACGCGGCCCAAAAATTCACAGGCTTTGCGCAGCTCGTAGGGTACCTGCTTGGGGGTGCGGTGGTGGCAGGCAATCAGACCCCAAAGCTGACCTTCCTTCATCAGAGAAATGGTCAGCGAAGCGCCCACCTTCATGTTGTGCAGGTATTCTAGGTGACAGGAATAGGCGCTGCGCAGAATGGAAAGGGTTAGATCCGTAGGCTGCTGAGTCAGCGGATTTTGCAGCGGATAAAGTTCTGTGGGTTCTGCAGCGGCGTCAGGAATGATCCGAATCCAGTTCGACAGGAACATCTGCCGAGCCGGCTGAGGAATATCGGATTCAGGATAGTGCAGACCCAGATAAGATTCCATTTCGGCATGGCGATCTTCAGCAATCACTTCGCCATGACCATCATGGTCAAACTTGTAAAGCATAACGCGCTCAAATCCGGTAACGTTGCGGATTTCGCGCACAATCACCTGGCAAAAGTCTTGCAGGCTAGAGGTGGCAGAAAGCTGATTGATCGAGGCTCTTGCGAGGTGATAAAAGCTGAGAAACGGGATATTTTCCTGGGTGAGCGCTGGCTCAAGTTCTAAAACCAGAGAACCATCAGCACTACGGTGAAAAATGGCGTCAAAAACGCGGTAGTCATCGCCGCCGCGTCGCACCCAAACTTTGGTGGGATTGATCAGCTCTAAGTTGTCATAGGCCAGTCCCGCTTTGAAGCTATCTACCTGAAAGGGATCCAAAATATCTTCTAAGGTCTGGCCGATGATGTCGTCGAGACCCCGGCCAAAGGCTGCCGCAGCATTGCGGCTAATCTGCAGGATATTGAGATTAGGCATTTTGCTGGTTTTGCAAGAGCCTAATCTCAA
>JAAHIC010000728.1 GCA_010671965.1 Leptolyngbya sp. SIO4C5 | reverse complement strand
CTTCAACTGCTGTTGAATTAGCCAGCCCATTAGCGGTTCCGTCACGACATCTAACGGCAGACTGTACTCAATTGAGTCCGTTAAGCGCGTTTTGTCCCCCTGAGACGCAAACAGATGTCGATGCCGCCAGCTAGCAAACGGCCCCTGCTCTTGAATATCGGTAAACAGGCGAAATTCCTCACATGCCACGTGCCGCGCTAGCCAGGTGATTGGAACTGGTCCTAAAAACAAGCGAAACTCCGTAATCGCATCTACCGCCAAGCCTCCCTCGCGGCGGATCACCTGAACGGGCTGCCAGGGGGGCGTCAGCAGGTCTAGAACGTCAGGTCGCTCATGAAACCGCCATACCGCCACGACGGGCGCATTAATCAGACTGGAATATTCAAACTGCTGCATGGGAGTTAATCATGAACCTTTCTCAATTATTGCCAGTCTGCTCTCGTTTCGGCTTACCCTATGGGCGGATTGATCCCCACGCTCATGACTTCCAGACGTATCATTGGCCTTACTGGCGGCATTGCCACAGGCAAAACCACCGTTTCCCGCTATCTGGCTGAACGCTATCACCTCCCCGTGCTTGACGCTGATGTCTACGCCAGAGCAGCTGTTCGGCCTGACTCGCCAATTTTAGAGGCGATCGCCCAGCGCTATGGCCCCGATATTCTGCAACCAGACGGCCACCTCAACCGAGCCAAACTGGGCGAAATTATCTTCAACAACGCCGCCGAAAAAGCTTGGTTAGAGGCTCAGATTCATCCCTACGTGCGCCATCGCTTTGCTGCGGCTATGCAGCAGTTACCGCCCGAGCAAACGGTTGTTCACGCCATTCCGCTGCTGTTTGAAGCCGATCTCACCGGCCAGGTGAGCGAAATCTGGGTAGTCACTTGCGCCGAAGCGACTCAGCTAAAGCGTCTGCAACAGCGCGATCGCCTTTCCCGCCAGCAGGCTCAAGCCAGAATCGATAGCCAGATGCCGCTGGCTGCAAAAGCGGCTCGCGCCGATGTGGTGCTGGCAAATGACGGCGATTTGCGATCGCTCTACGGGCAGATAGATCAGGCGCTTTGATCTTTTTGAAACGCCACCACGCAAAACTGGAGCGTAGGCTTGAGGCCCACAAACCAGGGGGGATCGTTGGTATAGGTGACAATTTGATCGAGATGAGTTTGCTGCCGCAGCGCCTGCAAGAGGGGCCAGGCATCCGGCTCTTGGGGAGTTTGAGCTGGCAGCAGCAACGTGCAAAAGCCGCCTGGGCGCAGCAGATGCAAACAGCGTTCTAAGTACAGAAATTCTAGACTCAGGCGCTTTCGCGCTGACTTGCCCACGCTCTGATAGGCATACTGCTCGCTGACGCGCAGATACTCATTCACATAGGCTAGACGGCTCTCATAGGCTTGCCAAGCCGCGGCGATCGCCTCATTGGCGGCTAAAAACGATTTTCTCTGCTTCAGAAAGTCTTCGACGGAAATCTGCGCTTGGGCTAGAAGGTCAGCATACTCCCGGCAGAATTCGGCTGGTGTCGGCCCCACCGAGCCCCAGGGAGGATGGGTCAAAATGACGGCAAATCCTCCCTGCTCGGCTAAGATCGGCTGAAACTGAAAGCCCCAGTGGACGGGATTGAGCGCTTCGATATCAGCTTCTTGCAATAGGCGCTTTGGGGTTTCAGGGCTGGATGTGCGGTACTGAATGCCGTATTTTTGGCTGAAGTCGCTGAGCAAAAGCTGATTTAGTTTGGCCTGAGCCTGCTGGTTGAGCTGATCAATGCGATCGCGTAAAAATTCTGCTTGCACATAATGGGGCAAGCTACCCATCTCAGCCATGAAGGTGGTTTGAGAACGGTGATGTTCTAGGCTGATGTTCTTCTCCGCCAAAATCGTGCGGTAGGACTCGGCGGCCAGAGGCTGTAGCAGATTGCCCTGGAGGACAACGGGCGATCGCCGCCGTTGCCACGCGCTAGAGGACGAAATCTCGTCAACGCCCGCTTCATCAACTCGGATAAAACCCACGAGGGCATCTCCAGCCGTGATGTTGAAGTCCAGGTGGGGCAGCGGTTCAATCGTGCCGGCAGTAGGGGCTACCGCCACCAACGACAGTAAAAGCTGCAAACGCGCAATTTCCACAGCGGCCTCCGCCCGATCGCTGCCATAAATACACTGGCTCAGCAGCCGCTTTTTCAGGCCATAGCGCTGGCTGGCGGCATCGTGGCCTAAAGATTTGGCCCAGGCGCTTAAAATAGGCGATCGCGACGTTTGAGCCTGGGCCAAAACGGGCTGATAGAGTTCAACGAGCGATCGCAGGGCTACCAGTAAGCCAGAACCTGTGCCACAGGCCGGATCGAGTACTGAAAGCTGCGGTAAAGTCGTCTGAATTAAGTAGCTGCACAGCTTGTCGTCTAAGGCGGCAGCCAGATCCGGGGCGGTTTCAAAAGCTGTGTGAAAATGGGAATTGACCTGCTGCAAGACGAAAGCCGCTAGCGATCGCTGCCACAGGGCTAATAGCGCAGCGGGTTCGTGGTAGAAAGGCGCCACTGGCTCTAGCAGTAGTCTCTCAAACATCTGAGCCAGCAGCGATAGATTGATCCCAGTAGCCTCAGGATCTTCACTCAGCGACCAGGCATTTTCACTAAACCAGCCCAGCAGGGTTTCAAAAACGCGATCGGCAATCTGCAGCTCAGGGTGCTGTTCTTCTAAGTCGTGCGGCCAAAACAGGCTGCTCCCCAAATAGGGAACCTGACCCAGTCGAGGTAGGTCGCTTACTGGGTCAGG
>JAAHIC010000727.1 GCA_010671965.1 Leptolyngbya sp. SIO4C5 | reverse complement strand
GCAAAAAGGGATTCAAGTGGCGATCGCCACAGGTCGCATGTACTGCTCCGCCATTCGGTTTCATCAGGCAGTTAATTCTACCCTGCCGCTGATGAGCTATCAGGGAGCCTTGATCAAAGATCCGCTGACTCAGAAGCTCTATCAGCACAGCCCGCTACCCCGTCAGCACGCCCTAAGACTTTTAGAGTACCTAGCGCCTCTAGAAGCGGAACAGGCGCTGTCAATTCACCTCTATATTGACGATCGCCTGCACGTACGCGAAATCATTGCCGATACGCAGGAATATGCGGCGCGATCGCAGATTCAGCCCATTGCTGCCGGAGATTTGCGTACTTTCTTGGAAAACAACCTGACCTTAGAAACAACTAAGCTATTGGCGCTGAGTCCTCAACCGGAAGTGGTGCGCTCCCTGCTATCAGAATTGCGGCAGCATTATCGTCCTGAGGATCTTTATTTCACTAGCTCAGTTTCTACTTTTTTTGAAGTCACAAGCCCTCAGGCAAACAAAGGAGCTGCCGTTAAATTCTTGGCGGAGGATTTGCTCCAGCTCTCAGCTGATCAGGTCATGACGATAGGCGATAACTTTAACGACTTAGAAATGATTCAATATGCTGGCATTGGGGTGGCGATGGGAGAAGCTCCAGCAGGCGTGCAGGCTGCTGCCGAGTGGATTGCTCCTTCTGTAGAACAGCATGGCGTTGCGGCAGCAATTGAAGAATTTTTGCTTTAAAGGCTAGCCCAGCTAAAACTTTGTTCAAGTTTAAATAAGCTTAAACTGAGCAAGTCTACAGGCAAGTTTCTAGCTACATTTCTTTTGCAAAAACTATCCGGTCAAAACGGAGTTCAAAGAGAGCAAAATCAAATTCATCTGACCATAGCAAGAAATAAATTTCTCCAAAATCTGGCTCTTATGGATGAGGCTATTTGTTTGATATTTTGCTTATGATGTTATCTGTGTGAATCTACAATTTATTTTTCAAATTAAAGGTAAATCAAATGCTAAATTTTCTATCACGCTCTGTGGGTAGCAATCTTTTACGCGGATCTCTGATCGCATTTTTAGCTCTCTTTGCCGCTAGCTGCGAAGTCACAAAGGAAGAGGCCGGAGAAGCTCCGGACGTAGATGTGCAGGTTGATCCGGGTGAAGTGCCTGAATATGAGGTTGAAGGACCTGAGGTTGAGGTAGGGACGGAGCAGCAAGAGGTTACCGTGCCTGAAGTGGAAGTTACTCAGGAAGAAGAAACCATTACAACCCCGGACGTAGACGTTGAGCTACCTTCTGAAGATCCAGAATAGTCGTCAGCTTAGTCTAGGTCTAACGACGAACCTTTACTTCCCTAAAATGCCTGAGTTCGCAAGGACTCAGGCATCTTTGTAGGCAATTTACCACCAGCGAAGCTGCCAGCGCGATCGCTCCGGCATTTGCAGATCATCGGCAGCAGGCCACTCGACCAGCTTATAAGTGCCAAAGATGTGATCCCACCAGTCTACGGCTAGGCCAAAGTTGTGGTGCCACATGCCATATTTATGGTGTACATAGTGGACGGGCATCTTCATCCAGAAGCACTTGCGGGGATTTTCATGCTGGAGTTGATGGGCGTAGGCGGAAAAGGCGGCATAGGCGATCGCGCCCAGAGTCCAGCCCAAGCCCGCTTCTAGAGAGAAAAAGAAAGGAATAATCATCACCACGAAGCTGCCGCGCACGTAGTCTCTAAACTCCCACAGCACGCCCTGCCCCTCATTGCGGCGATGGTGATCGCGGTGGCGCTCGCCAATCCGAGCTGAAACGTGCATCAGGCGGTGCAGCCAGTATTCCACCAGGCTAGCTAAGACAAAAGCAACCCCAAAACAAACAGCCGCAAGCATCAAACTCTCCTCATCCAGCTAGAACATCACTGCCTCATTATTTTGTAGCAAAAATTCATAAAGCGCCAGAAGTCAATTTGACTCCTGGCGCTTTGAACAACGGACTGTCTAATAATTTGGCTTGAGTTCAAGAACCTAGCTCTGAACCGCCAAAGGCCGACTGCCAACGGACTGGCGATCGATCACCTGGTCGATCAGCCCATATTCAACCGCTTCAGTCGGAGACATAAAGAAGTCCCGCTCGGTATCTTCAGCGACCCGATCGAGGGGCTGTCCGGTGTGGTCAGCGATCGCGTGGTTGAGCAAATCCTTGATGTGCAGAATTTCTTTGGCCTGAATCTCAATATCGGTGGCCTGACCTTGAGCACCGCCAAGGGGCTGGTGGATCATAATCCGGGCGTTGGGCAGGCTCATGCGCTTACCTTTTTTACCCGCGCTGAGCAGGAAAGCGCCCATGCTAGCGGCTAGGCCGACGCAAATCGTGCAAACGTCAGGGCGGATGTGGTTCATCGTGTCGAAGATGCCCAAGCCTGCATAGACAGAACCGCCGGGGGAATTAATGTAGAGGTAAATATCTTTCTCAGGATCTTCGGCTTCTAGAAATAGCATCTGAGCCACAATCAGGTTTGCAGACTCCGAGGATACTTCTTGCCCTAGAAAAACGATGCGCTCTCGCAGCAGGCGAGAGTAAATATCAAAAGCTCTTTCGCCGCGACCCGATTGCTCAATAACGGTTGGAATCATGGAGTCTACTTAATCACACTGCATTTATCTGATTCTACCGATTGACAAGGCAGTTAGGACGGGGGGGATAACCGACTTTGGTGGAGTAGGGAAGGGGGGATTGGGGGAGATGGGGAGGATGGGGGAGATAGGGAGGATGGGGGAGATGGGGAAGTTAGGGGAGATTAAGGAGATGAGGCAGGAACAAAGGTGAAGAATG
>JAAHIC010000726.1 GCA_010671965.1 Leptolyngbya sp. SIO4C5 | reverse complement strand
GCCGTCGCCGCATTGAAGGTCTGATTCAAGAGCTGCGAGATAGCCTAGAGCGCGGCGATGAGCGCGGCATTGATATTGCCCAAGCAGAGCTTCAAGATGAAGTCTACGAGCTAAACCGGGAAGCCTACCTCTATGACGAGGAAGGTGATGACGAAGATCTGCTCAGCCAAATTGGCGGCACCCTGCGGCGCACCTTTTCCGGTGAGGGCGATCGCGAATTAGATGACTACGACTACGGCGGCAGCGGTAGCTGGAACCGAGACACCCGCTGGGAAGATGATGACTGGGGCTGGGAAAACAGCTATGAACGCACCCCAGCTAGAGATCCCTACCGGCAGGGCAGCGATCGCTATGACCAGCGCCCGCCCGTTCCCCGCGATCGCTACGATCAGCCGCCGCTGCCCCCCCGCGATCCCTATGACCGCGATCCTTACTCCCGCGACAGCTATCCCCCCCGCGACTACAGCGATCCCTATGACCGCGATCCTGCCTATGGCCGCGCCGATCAGCCTGATCCCTATCCGCCAGAGTCGCGGCAACCCCGCCGCGATAGCTATCCGCCCCGCCGTCGCCCGGAACCGCCGGAGAGCGCCTATTCTTCGCCCCGGCGCTCAGAACCCGATGCAGCCTATCCCCCCCGACGCGATCGCCGCCAAGATTATCCGCCCCAGCGGCCTGCGGCTGACTCGAACGCCTATGGTGACGGCTATAAAACCGAAGACTGGGGAGATGATGATGAGTGGTTTTAGGTCTTAGCTGAGTCCAGACTTGACCTACTGCGGCTGAGCGTCTGCCCAATTCCAAGTTCTTTTAGACGGTATTCATGCAAAACTTTCGGAACTACTACGAAATTTTAGAAGTTTCCAAAGGCGCTTCGGTTGAAGAAGTTAAGCGGGCCTATCGTCGTTTGGCGCGGCAATATCACCCAGATATGAATCCGGGGGACAAGTCGGCAGAGGAGCGCTTCAAGCAGCTTGGCGAAGCTTATGAAGTGCTCTCAGATCCAGAGCGGCGATCGCAGTACGAAGAATTCAGCAGCTTTTGGAAACAAAAGGGATTTCGGGGCCGCAAAGGGACCAATGGCCGGGGAGGGCTATCTCTTGAAGATCTCGATTTTGGAGAGTTTCGAGATTTTAATAGCTTTGTCGATCAGCTCCTCAACCGGCGGCGAGAAGCTAGCAACGGCGCTAAACCCCAGCGCGGTCGTACCGTCACCGAAGATCCCTACCGTCCCGCCAAGAGTAAAACGGCTTACACTGTCCAGTCAAAAACCGCCAGCCGTCGAGATGCCGAGGCGAGCCTCACTTTGCCGCTAGAAAAAGCCTATTCGGGCGGGCGGGAAAGGGTGCGCTTAGAAGACGGTCGCTCCCTAGAGGTGAATATGCCTCCAGGGATGATCACCGGACAGCGAATTCGCCTCAAAGGTCAGGGAATTGGCGGCGGTAATCTGTATCTGCGTATTGAGGTACAGCCCCATTCCTTTTTTAAGCTGCAGGGAGATGATATTTTCTGCCAGGTGCCGCTGACGCCCAGTGAGGCCGCCTTGGGAGGACTGATTGAGGTGCCCACCTTAGACGGCTTAGTCAAGATGAACATTCCAGCCGGGGTACAGTCAGGCCAGCGGCTGCGGCTAGCCAGCAAGGGCTATCCAATTGGGCAAAACCGCCGTGGTGACCAAATTGTGCAGGTGGAAATCGCGGTGCCTAATACTTTAAGCGATCGCGAAAAAGAGCTTTATCAAGAACTGCGCCGTACTGAAACCTTTAATCCACGGGCTGACTTGCCGGGGTCTTAGCCAGTCGCCGGCAGCAGCTCTTTAGGCAGCAATATCGACTAGCTGAATCTCAAAAGTGAGATCCTCACCCGCCAAGGGATGATTGGCATCTAGAACGACCTTGCTCTCCTCAACCTCAGTGACCATCACCGGAATGGTTTGGCCGCTGGGATGCTGAAGCTGAAACTGCTGGCCTGGAGAAACTTCTGCCTCAGCCGGTAGCTGCTCTCGCTGCACTTCAAAGACAATTTCTGGCCGATGCGGCCCGTAAGCCTGATCGCAGGGGATTACCTCCGTTTTTTCGTCTCCTGGCGTCATGCCAACGACGGCCTGCTCAAAGCCCGGAATTACTTCTCCGCCGCCAATCGCAAACTGAAAAGGCTGCCGCTCAACTGAGGAGTCAAAAACAGTGCCGTCCTGTAGCTTGCCTGTGTAATGTACGGTGACTGTATCACCCGATTTTGCTTGTGTCATGATCTGAATCTTTCTGCGAGGGACTGCTGGGGCACAGCGAGAACCGCTGTAGAGAGGGTCCGCTGCCTAATTCTGCTTGCTGCGGCTACGAAAACGTCTTTGCTGCCGGTGCTTAGCCACTTCCTTGCGCTTTCGCTTTTCGGCTGGCGTTTCAAAGTGCCGGTTTTTCTTCATGTCAGAGAAAATACCTGCCTTAGAAACCTTTCGCTTAAATCGCCGTAAAACCGACTCAATTTGCTCATTTTCACCAACGACCACTTGGGCCATATAATTTCCTCCTAGTTGTTTAGTATCTGAAAAATTCTGCGAGATGCTGTTCTGGCGGCTATCTGGGAGCCAAAGCTGGCCTTATGATGATTCTAGGCTCCGGGTCAATCCAGTGCACTAAAAAAGGCAGGAAGGCTTCCCCTGCCCGATTGCCAGAAGATTGAAAATCTGATTTGACGGCTAGCTGCAACAACTCGCCGCTTGAAAAGGCGGCAGTTCGATCTGAGCCAGCCGCTCAAAGTCATGCGCCAAAACAGGCAGCCCCACGTGCGAGTCCTGGGCCGTGTCGCCATGTCCGGGAAAATGCTTGGCCG
>JAAHIC010000725.1 GCA_010671965.1 Leptolyngbya sp. SIO4C5 | reverse complement strand
GCCAAAAGTAGACGCGAGGCCCCCTGCCTTTCACCTTTGGCTCTGGCGTAGCGGCGCGATCGCTCGGAGACAGGTAGCCAGAGAGACTTGGTTCAGTGGGTTAGGGCTAGCTGTTGATCAGTAAGGACAGAGAGACTTGGCCTGCTGCCCTTACCTCGTTCAGCCCAAGGACTAAGCGGCTGTCGCTAAACCTCGGTGTCGCAGCAGCGCTGCGGTACTCGGCTCCCGCCCCCGGAAGGCTTTAAACACCTCCATTGGATGACGGCTCCCGCCCAGGGCCAGCACCGTATCTCGGAAGCGGCGTCCAGTTTCGAGCAGGGCTGACTCGTCCTCTAAACCAGCTTCTTCAAAAGCGGCAAAAGCATCTGCGCTCAGCACCTCGGCCCAGAAGTAGCTGTAGTAACCTGCAGCGTAGCCTCCAGCAAAAATATGGCCGAACGCACACAGGAAGGCGTCTTCCGGAATTGGCTTCATCACCGTCGTCTTTTCTGCTAGGCGATCGCGCACCTCCCAGATACTCTCGCCGCTGCCCGGCTGATAGCGATGGTGCAGCTCGATATCTAGCCAGCCAAAGTTTACCTGGCGCAGAATGGCGCTGCCCGTCATAAAGTTGCGGGCCGCCAAGAGGCGCTGATACTTGTCTTCCGGCAGCGGTTCGCCCGTTTCATAGTGCCGCGCCAGTTTGAATAAAGTATCGCGGTGATAGCACCAGTTCTCCATAAACTGGCTGGGCAGTTCTACGGCATCCCACTCTACGTTGTTGATTCCGGCTGCCCCCGGATAGTCTACCTGAGTCAGCATGTGCTGCAGGCCATGCCCAAACTCGTGAAACAGCGTTTCTACATCTCGGAAGGTCATCAGACTGGGCTTGCCGTCTACCGGGGGGGACTGGTTGCACACCAGGTAAGCGACAGGCAGCCGGAGCTGGTTGCCGAACTTACCGCGATTGAGACATTCATCCATCCAAGCACCGCCGCGCTTCTCTGCCGGGCGACTATAGGGATCGAGGTAAAAATGGGCGATCGCGCTGCCCGATTCGTCCGCCACCTTGAAGTAACGCACATCAGGATGCCAAACTGGCGCTTCACCATCGGCAATAGTAATAGTCACGCCAAAAAGCTGATTAGCGAGATTAAACAGTCCCTCCAGCACCTGAGGCAGCGGGAAATAGGGGCGCAGTTCTTCGTCGGTTAGCTCATACTTGGTTTCCCGCAGGCGCTCGGCCCAAAACGCCGTATCCCAGTTCATCAGGTCGTTGGCCTCGCTGGCTCCTTGGGCTTGAGCAAACTGCTTAAGATCGGCCAAATCTGTCTGAGCTGCTGCATAGCTGGCGCTGCGTAGTTCCTCCATTAGCTGCTCCACCGCTGTGACAGAAGGGGCCATCTTGCGGGCAACGCTCAGCTCAGCATAGGTGTCGTAGCCCAGTAGCGCCGCCTGCTGCTGCCGCAGTTCTAAAATCCGCTCAATATGGGGCGTATTGTTGAGATCGCCAGCAGACGCGCGAGTGACAAAAGCCCGGTAGAGTTGCTCACGCAGGTCACGACGACGGCTGTGCTGCATAAAGGGCACATAGCTGGGATAGTCCAGCGTAATTCGCCAGGGGCCAGATTCAGCCGTAGCTTTTTCCTCACCCGCTTCGCGCGCGGCCTGAGCCGCTAGGGCCAGCAGGCTAGGCGGCAATCCTTCAACCTCTTCCTCGGTCTTTAGCATTAGGCTAAAGGCTTTGGTCGCATCTAAAACGTTATTAGAAAACTTAGTCGATAGCTCAGCCAGCTCCTGCTGAATTTGGTTGAACTGCTCTTTGGCTTCGCCTTCTAGCCCTACGCCCGACAGCTCAGCTTCACGAATAGCAGAGTCTACGATTCGCTGCTGAGCGGGAGCTAGCTGCGGCCACTGCTCGCCTGCGCGCATCTGCTTGAAGGCTGCATAAAGCGGTTTGCTCTGCCCAAGCTGAGTAGCAAACTGTATGACACCTGGCTGCACAGCTTCATAGGCTTGTCGTAGTTCAGGGCTGTTCTTCACCCCCATCAGGTGACTGACAATACCCCAGCTCCAGCTTAGCCGCTCACTGATGCGCGTCAGCGGTTCCACCAAACCAGCCCAGGTCGGCGTAACGTTGGCTTCCAAGGCGGTAAGCGATCGCGCTAACTCATCAAGCAGTTGTGTCATTCCAGGCACAACATGCTCCAGCTCGATAGCTGCAAAAGGGGGTAGCCCCGTACCAAGCAGCAACGGATTTTGAGTTGAGTTTTCAGGTAGGGTGACAGTTGCACTCATAGGTTGTGTTTGAGGAGATATAGTTTCAACTTTAACGACTTGAATGCCGCACAAACTTAGCTTTGGACTAAAGGTAACTACAGGTAACTACCTTCGCCTAAGTTTTTATTCATACTCGTTACGAGTTTATTTAATTATCATAGCGTGCTGTGTCAGTTAAGGCATCTCTTTTTGTCTCCTCACCGCACTCGTTGGCCGCTTAGGAACGCCACCCCAATTCAACTGCAGTTTCTAGCACCGACAATTGTGGGCGATCGCTCTACCATGACAAATAGCTAACAGCCTTAAAAACCTTAATGGCGATCGCAATGCAGCGTCCCTTTCGGCGAATTATCTTAGGGAGCACTTTCTTCTTGCTGACAGTGGTGCTAGCTGTTTATGGCTATATGCTAGCTGGCTGGTCGCTGTTAGATGCTGTCTACATGGTTGTCATCACCATCTTTGGCGTTGGCTATGGTGAAGTGCATCCGCTGGATAATTCGACGAAGGGGAGTTCGGAAGCGCACACGTCTGAACTTCAGACACAAAAACTAGTACAACTCGTATGCGGTCGTCTGCTTG
>JAAHIC010000724.1 GCA_010671965.1 Leptolyngbya sp. SIO4C5 | reverse complement strand
TGAAAGTGAGGCAAATTGTCATAGGTCACAATGGCCTCACTTTCGGCGATCGCTACCTTGAGGTTAGCAATTGCCTGCCCGACTACGTCATTACAGTTAGTTAACTCAAAGGCTTGGCCCCGAGTCCCAATCCGGGAATAGGCTAGCAAATCGTTGATCAGCGATCGCATCCGCGTAGCCCCGTCTACAGCGTATTGGATAAAATCATCCGCATCCGAGTCGAGCTTACCCTGGTAGCGACGCTCTAGAATCTGCAGATAGCTAGTCACCATGCGCAGTGGCTCTTGCAGATCGTGGGAAGCAACATAGGCAAACTGCTGCAGCTCCTCATTGGAACGCATCAGTTCCTGCCGCTGCAGCCTTTCCTGCTCTAAGAGCTGAGCTTGGGTCAGGGCGATTGCCATTTGGTTGGCGAGCTGCTGCAACAGTTCGGTTTCAAAGTCAGTCCACTGCCGGGGACCAGCACACTGGTGGGCAATCAGCAGGCCCCACAGGTCTGCTTGGGTGAGAATGGGCACGACCAGCTTGGCTCGCACCTGTAGCTTTTGCAAAAAGCTGACCAAACAGGGCGGCACCTGCTGATCTGAATTAACATCGGCTAGCCTGCGAATCCGGCCCTGCCGGTACTCTGCTTTAATCTCTTCTGGAAACACCTCTTCTGGAAAGACCACTCCCATCACCTGAGGCAAATTAGGCGATACCGCTTCGGCGACGCTGCTGCCGGTGCCGTCGGGCCAGAGACGATAGATCAGCACCCGATCGGTCTGCAGAATTTTTTTGACCTCAGTGACAGCGGTTTGCAGAATGTCATCAATCTGTAGGGACTGGCGGATTTTGAGGGTGACTTCAGCAAATAGATGGGATCGCTGATTTTGGCGCTGCAGCGCCGCCTCTGCCTGCTGACGTTCCTGCACTTCCTGGGCTAGCTCAGCATTTTGGGTCTGAAGCTGCTGCGTCAGCTCCTGCAGCCGCAGATGGGTTTTAACCCGGGCGAGGACTTCTTCATACTGCAGCGGTTTAGTAATGAAATCTACCGCTCCCAAAGCAAATCCCTGCACCTTGTCCGAGGTCTCCGTGAGGGCGCTGAGAAAGATGACTGGAATAGCGGCGGTGGCCTCGTTCTGCTTCAGCCGGCGGCAGGTTTCAAAGCCATCAATGCCTGGCATGAGGATATCTAACAGAATCAAATCCGGCTTGGCATAGTTAGCTTTGGCGATCGCGCTTTCTCCCTCTTCGGCAAACAGCACTTTAAATCCGGCGTTGCTCAAAAAGTCGAACAGCACGTCTAAGTTCGTTGGCGTATCATCTACCACCAAAATGGTTCCGGCTGGGGCTGTATCCTGGCTCATGGCTGTGCCCGGTAGCGTTTGATCAACTCAATCACCTGTTTTCCCTTATAGCTGCTGGCCAACTGCCGCAACGGCTCGGTAAAGGCAGCCCACTGCGGCTCTACCTGTTCTAAGCGATGGCTATGGGCGATGACAACCTTTAAATCACCCATCAGGGCCAGATCCAGCAGGGTATCCAGCTCTGCTGCCGGTGGGATGGCGGCTGCCGGCAGCGGGGGCAGCGGCAAAGAAGGACTCAGAGCGGGAGCGAGAACGGCTGGGCGATCGCCCTGGTTGCTGCCATCCGGGGGAATAGATTTCGCGCTGGTAAGGCCCTCCTGCTGGGAGACGGGCAGTTCTAGATCTAGCCAGAAGCAGCTCCCCTGGCCGAGCTGACTTGCAACCTGAATATCGCTGCCCATAAGCTGCACCAGTTGGCGGCTAATTGCCAATCCTAGCCCCGTTCCCTCAGTCCGGTGTTCAAGCGCATCAGCGCAGTGAAACGGCTGAAAAATCTGGGCTAGCTGCTCTGGCGCAATGCCGATGCCCGTGTCTTTGACTTGAAAGCGAATGAAGTCAGCTCCCGTGGCAACCTGTTGCTGAGCTGGCTGATCGGCTCCGTCTGCCCAGTCACGCACATACCCGATCTTCAGCGTGACGCTGCCAGTCTCAGTGAACTTGATGGCATTCCCCAGTAAGTTCAAGAGTACCTGCTGCAGCCGCTTTTCATCGGCGTAGACAGACTGAGGTAGGAATGAAAGGGCTTCGTAGTGTAAGGCAATCTGCTTCTGGCTGGCGCGAATACGGCAGATTGACAGGACGTTTTCTAGCAAACGGGGCAGATGAAACAGGTGCGGATGCAGCTCCATCTTCCGCGCTTCAATCTTGGAGAGATCGAGTACGTCATTGATCAAAGTTAGCAGGTACTCGCCGCAGCGATGAATAACTTCTAGCCCTTTTTGCTGCTTTTCAGTCAGCGCCTGCTCCTTTTTCAGCACCTGGCTGTAGCCCAAAATGCCGTTGAGCGGCGTCCGCAGCTCGTGGCTCATATTGGCTAGGAACTCACTTTTCGCCCGATTGGCGACCGTGGCGGCCTCCTCTGCCCGCTGTCGCTCTCGAATTTCTTGCTGCAGATGAACATTTTTCTCCTCTAGCTCTAGGGTCCGGGCCGTCACCTTGACCTCTAGGGTCCGATTGGCTTCTGCCAGATCGGCATAGAGCCGGGCATTTTCAATCGAGATGGCGGCTTGGGCGGCTAGTAGCTGCAAAACTTCCAGCCGCTCTGAGGTAAAGGCTGCTGTAGTTAGGTTGTTCTCTAGGTAAAGAATCCCTGTTAGCTTTCCCTGGTGCAGGATGGGGGCGCACAGCACAGACTGGGGCTGCTGCGCTCTGACGTAGGGATCGCTGACAAATAGCTCTGCTTCACTGGCGTTGCTGAGCACCAGAGCTGTCTGGGTTCTGGCCACATAGTTGATGATTGACCAGGGTAAGGCGGCGGGAACGGCTTCCTCA
>JAAHIC010000723.1 GCA_010671965.1 Leptolyngbya sp. SIO4C5 | reverse complement strand
TACACCTCTGCAATTACCCGCCCCCGGTAGTTGGGCTGATCTTTTTCAACATCGTCGGGGGAAAGTCCCTGGTTCTTAGCGTTACTAATGGCGTAGCGTACCGATCGCGGATTGAACTTTTTGTCGTCCAGATTCATCTGGGCGATGACGATGTTTTTAACTAAGCTCTGGGCATCTGATTCATCGAAAATTGAGAAGTTCTTCTGCCACTGGTGCCCTTGAGGACTCTGATATTTTTCAATGTCGAAGCGCAAAATACGGCAGCAAAGCGCATGAAATGTGCCAATCCAGAGATGCTTAGTAATGTTTTTGTATGCCTGCGATCGCAGCTTGGTTTGATCATAAGCAGGCAAAGTCTCCAGCGGCTTGCCGTGTTTCTCTTGGGCCATCTGCTCGGCAAACAGCTTCTCAATCCGCTCCTTCATTTCTTTAGCGGCTTTGTTAGTAAAGGTCACCGCCAAGATATTTTCCGGGTCTACTCGGTGGGTCAGCACCAGATTGGCAATGCGAAACGTTAGCGCTCGCGTTTTGCCCGATCCGGCCCCAGCGACGACCAGCAGTGGCCCGCAGTAGTGCTCCACCGCGCGGCGCTGAGAAACATTGAGCTGATTGAGAAAGTCTGTGGTTGCAGGCATAGCAGCCGTAATAAAGCGGTCTTTAGAGTATCATGTCAGGGCTGGCTGATGGACAGAGCGGGGACAGCCACAAAGACGCAGAGACACGGTAGAGCGGGCATTACCCGCCGAGCCATCCCTCAACGCCAATCTCAAAAGCCCCAATTTTAGCTGTGTCATGCCAGTAGAGCGAGCATTGCCCGCCAAGCCATCCCAGTCCAGCACCTTTTCTAGTCTAATGGCTTGGCCCCAGAGAAAACTGTGCGGATTTACGCCCGCAACTGGGCGATCGCCCCGGCAATTCTTTCAATGCCCTGCTGAATATTGTCATAGGAGTTGGCATAAGACAGCCGCAGATAGCCCTCACCGTATTTGCCAAACGCTGAGCCAGAGAGCACAGCGACCCCTGCCTTTTCTAACAGGTAGCTAGCCAGTGTATTGCTGTCCATTGGTATCTGCTGCACATTGGGAAAGGCGTAAAAGGCCCCTTGTGGGGTGCGGCAGCTAATGCCAGGAATCTGATTTAGCCCCGCCACAATCAAATCGCGTCGGCGCTTAAATTCACTAACCATCTCCTTAACGGAAGCTTGCGAGCCTTGCAGCGCCTGCACCCCGGCCATCTGTGTGAAGGCGGCAGTACAGGAATTAGAGTTAATCATCAGTTGCTCTAGCTTTTGGGCGATCGCCACCGGAGCCACCCCATAGCCCAACCGCCACCCCGTCATGGCGTAAGTTTTAGAAAAACCGTCGAGCAGGATAGTGCGGGCGGCCATTCCCGGTAAGCTCAGCAGACTGTAGTGAGGCTGATCGTAGAGGATGCGGGAGTAGATTTCGTCGGCCAGCACATAGAAGTCGTGCTTTTGGGCTAGGCGGGCGATCGCCTGCAGGTCCTCTTGCGTCAGCACGCCTCCGGTTGGATTCTGGGGCGAGTTCAAAATCAGCAGCTTGGTGCGCTCGGTAATAGCGGCTTCTAGATCGGCTATCTGAAAGCGAAAATCCACCGCTTCCTGCAGCGGCAGCGGCACCGCCTTGCCGCCGACAAACTCAATCACCGATTCGTAAATGGGAAAACCGGGATTGGGGTAGATCACTTCATCACCGGCGTCTACCAGGGCCAGCAGCGTAAAGAAAATGACGGGCTTTGCCCCCGGCATCACCACAACCTGATCCGGCGTTACTGTAATCTGGCGGGTTTGGCTAACATGCTGGGCCACAGCCTCGCGAATCTGCGGCAGTCCGGCAGCGGGGGTATAGCCCGTGTAGCCCTGCTGCATCGCCCGGTAGGCCGCCTCACAGATAGCCGCGTCTGTGGCAAAATCAGGCTGACCGATCTCTAGATGAACAACTGAGCGCCCCTGGGCTTCCAACTGCTTCGCCTTGGCCAGCACTTCAAAGGCCGACTCTGTGCCCAATCGCCCCATCCGAGCCGCAAACGCGATATCCATAGCCAAGCCTCAGCAGAAGATGTTCTTACTGTATCGTTCAGGCTCAGCGCGGGGCTTTAAGAGAGGTTAAGGACCAGTTGTTCAGGGGGCGCAAGACAAAGTCTCAATTTGCCGCTTTCAGGAACCGTCACCAACTCGCAGCGGCGGAATAGCAGCTTGAGAAGACTTGAGCAGGCGCGGAGAGCGACGGCGGCGCGGCGGCAGCAGACGCGGCGCGGCTTCTGGCTGACGAGGCAGCGGGCGCTGCAGGGCGTAATAAAAATCGAGTAGGGCTAGAGATAAGCTGAGCAACATGCCGCCTGTGCCCAGTACGAAGAGAAACAAGGCTAGTGGAATCAGCCAGCCTAAGTTCAGCAAAGTTCTCGCCGCCAGGGCAAATGTGCTGCCGACGAAGAGTAACCCTACATAATGCATGATTAAATGGCTGCTGCTGGCAAGGCGATATTGTCGCTGGAGTCGCTGGCGGTGGCCTCTCAGTGGGCTGGGGCTGCCTCCTAGCTGCGATCGCGACCAAGACTGCTGCTGCAAATTCTGCAACTGCTGCAGAACCGTGTTGTATCGTAGTCTTAGCCCGCTGAGCAGACCGATGCAGACTACGAGCATCAAAACTGAATTCAAAATGAGCTGAATGAGCTGGCTAGTTTGCGCAATTGTCATAGCTGATCCAGGTGAGTGACCGAGCAAGGCTGCAACAGTAACAAAGCGGGCAAGATAGCGATTGTCATCCGGGTATTGCTGTAGCCCTGCTAGCGCCATCGCTTTCAATACAAATGTACTAAATTG
>JAAHIC010000722.1 GCA_010671965.1 Leptolyngbya sp. SIO4C5 | reverse complement strand
TATATAGAGGGTTGGTTAGGACAGTTGTCTAAACGCCTCATCCACGGCTTCCCACAAACTGCTGAAATGCCTCAGATACTTGCGTAGATAGTGCTTCAACCTGGCCCAGAACTTCTCTATCTTGTTGTAGTCCGGTGAATAGGGCGGCAAGTACAGCACCTGACAACCAGCTTGCTCTATCAACTGCTCGACTCGCTTTCCCTTATGGAAGCTGGCATTGTCCATCACCACAACTTGACCCGGTTGCAGCGCTGGTACGAGCATCTGTTCTACCCAGCCTTCAAACAACACACTGTTGCAATATCCCTCAAAGGTCATCGGCGCTATCACCTCACGCTCGCACCAAGCAGCCACCATACTGATGCGACTGGTGCGATGGCCTAGCTTAAGTGCATGGAAGCGCTCTGAACGAGGACAGTAGCCGTAGGGATAGTCTTCGGTGTCATCAACGCCGGCTTCATCGAGGTAAACGACCTGAGACGCTTGGTAGGCTGAGAGCTGTTGCAAAAAGGCTTGGCGCTGCGCTTGGTTACGCTCGCGGTAGCCATAAGTCTTTTTTTCTCGTGTAGTCGATGCGCTTGAGCGCTTTGCCGATAGTGCGAGCGCTCACGGCTTCTGGCCATTGCTCGGCCATTTGCTGCTGGGTGAGGTGTCCACGAGTAGCGGCGAAGCGACGAAAAGCATTGAGGTCACTAATTATCGGTTCTGGGCCGCGGCGCGTCGGTTGTTTGGGCGCAGCACTACCGGTCGCTTGACGCCGTTTGAGCCAGAGGTCGAGGGTATTGCGGCTGATGTGGAAGAGTTTGCTGACTCGGCTTTTCTGCTCGCCGCGATCGACAGCGGCAAGCGCTTTTTGACGCAGGTCAAGGCTGTAGGCAGCAGGCATAAGATGGAGAGCAGTAGCGACATCCTATGATGTCCTAACTTAGCCTTTTATTGCAATACAATCACGGTTAGCCCCTCAGCAGTTTCCAAAAGCTGCACTGCTGTAACGGCGATCGCCGGTGCTGCCTGCGCCACCCGGTCTGATCCGGTCAACGGGGGCAAAGTTTCAGCTTCGATTGCAGTAACGGTCATAGTTGCTAACTCATCTGCTGAAACCGCTGCCTGCTCCCGCAGTTGCGGTTGCTCTGTCCAAGATTCCGATCTCGCCGGCAGCGCGATTGTTAGTATGCTTAGCGGCAGCAGCCCCAGCCCTAGTTGTTTCATCCCTGTTCTCTCACACCGTAAATAGCAGTTAGAAGAAGTGGTTCCAATGGCAAATCATGCCAGATAAGAATATTTCTCAAATAGCTGCTGCTTACCTTACGAGGTCAGAACCGACAGAATCTCTTCAATCGGGACTTTTTTCTCTGCGATCGGGACTTTTCAAGCTCTGCGACAATTTGCCATCTGATAGGCTTTTGGTGTCATTCCCAGTTGGCGGCGGAAGGCACCGCTAAATGCTGTCGGGCTATCATAACCAACCATCGCGGCGACGGCAGCCACTGATCGCTCTTGACGGAGGAGTTGACAGGCTCTTTCCATCCGTTGCTGAGTTAGGTAGCCAAACACAGTGGTATCAAACACCTCCCGAAAGCCCTGTTTAAGCTTGCGATCGTTAATGCCAACCTGACGGGCTAGCTCCATTAGCGAAGGGGGTGTACTGAGATTTTGCAGGAGGATCTCTTGGGCCTGGCGAATACTTTCAACATCGGAAGTCTGCAGCTTTGACGAGGGATCACTCTCTTCCTGAGCACCTTGGATGTAGAGAGCAATCAGCTCAAGGGATTTAGCTTCTAAGAATAGCGATCGCGTCAGCCCCGTGTGTGGACACTGCCAGATTTGCTGAAGTAATTGCTGCATCTTCGGCGTAATGGCAAGGGGAGCAAGCGCGGGACAATGGCTTTCACCCATCACCATACGACGAAGCTCCAAAGGCAGCGTATCCTCATGCTCCATGACCATAGCGGCCAACACAGGTTTCTTAATATGAACATCTACAGCCCAAAAATCTTGTTCGGCTATGTGCTGCATCTCACAAGCTGGCAGAGCCGAATTCAGAAAATAGACTTCTTGCTTGGCGGTGAAGAGTTGCTGATCAACCAGAACTTTACCGGTCGTAATAAACGAAAGCTCAAAACAGTTTCTTTCAAGCTCCGAACCGATAGAAACAATGTCTTCCTTATAGCGAATATGATGGAGCGTTAGCGAGAGGTCACGTTCTAACAAAATGTCTCGCTTATAGCCTGTCCCCAACCAGGCAGGCAAGACCAGCGTTTGATCTTTTTTGTTGCTCAGCAGTTCTGGCTGGATGGTTTGAACATGCTCCTGCATCAACTGCAGCCATTCATCTTCTCGAAAAATGATTGTCACGGCTAGCCCAATAACGCATTTAGCTAAGTGCGCTGATGATATCAGATCTCAATAAGTCATACGGTTGTCTCCTGACTCATGAGCCACTTTTTGGCTCAAGCTGAAGTCCTAAAAGGGCAACAAGGTCTGCTTGAGTACGTTATGCCATAGCTCCGCTGAGGCTACTGGTTGCGGTTGCGATACAGCAGCCAAAGAAAGTAGGGTGCGCCAATGATAGCCGTGATCACGCCGCAGGGCAGCTCAATCGGGGCAAACAGCAGGCGACCCACCAAATCAGCTAGCTCCACAATGCAGGCTCCCATCAGGGCTGCAACGGGAAGCAATCCGGCATGAGACGGCCCCACTAGCTGCCGTGACAAGTGCGGAGCCATCAGGCCGACAAAGCCAACCGTACCGGCGGTGGCAACGGAGGCTCCCGCCAGCGCCACCGTGCAGATCAAGAGCAGGCTGCGAGTCCACTCTACCCGGCTACCCAGTCCCTGAGCCAGAT
>JAAHIC010000721.1 GCA_010671965.1 Leptolyngbya sp. SIO4C5 | reverse complement strand
CAGCAGCGCGATCGCGATCGCCCTGCTGAAACCTTAAATGATCGAGGCAGACCCATTGACCCAGAACCGATTGAAGGGTACATCGTGGTGGATTACATCACTAGTATTGACTTATGGGAGGGAACGCTGCAGCTCGGCGTTCACAACCTCTTTGATAATCAATACTCCTCGGTATATTCTCAAGCTTTGAGAGCCTCTGATTTGGCTGAACCGGGGAGAACATTCTCCGCCAGCTATCGTCTGAGCTGGTAAGTTCCGATGTTGAAACTGATACGATGGGTCGTTGTCACCTGCTTAACCTGCTGGCTTATCGTCAGCTGTACCCACAACACTGCAGTTCAGTCCAACTTGGACTCCGAGTGTCGTCCGGTGCAACACGACATGGGGGAAACCTGCATTCCCCTTGAGCCTCAGCGGGTGGTGACTCTAGGGGGAACAACCTTAGAATCGGCTCTGGTGATGGATGTCCGACCTTTGGCAGCCCAGGCTGACGTCCTCCCCCATTTAGACAGCAAGTTAGAAGGAATTGAGATGATCGGGTGGCCTCTCAACCTTGAACAAGTGGTCGCCCTCAAGCCAGATCTGATTATCGGGCTAGCCAGTGGGCAGGAACAGGAAACCTACGACCTTCTGTCCCAAATTGCCCCGACAGTCCTCGCTAACGATCAAACCAGCGGGGACTGGCAAGGGGTTGTGCAGTTCATGGGTCAAGTCTTGGGAAAACCCGAAACCGCTAACCAAGTCATCACTAACTACCAAAAGCGGATAGATACCCTACACCAGCAGTTAGGGGGGAAATTTCAAGAAACAGAAGTGTCGGTGATACGCCTTTATCAAGACAAAATTAGCGTGTATCTCGAAGACTCATTCATCGGCAACATCCTGGCGGATGCTGGTTTTGAGCAGCCGACGGCTCAACAGTTGAATGAAAATCAAGCCTTAGCTGCGCTAGAAAATACAGTCCAGCAATACATCAGTAAAGAACGTCTGGCGGATGTAGATGGAGATGTGATTTTTGTCGTAGTTTATGACTACCAACCGCAGATTGAACAGGAGTTGCAAGCCCAACTCAAGGAGTTGCAGGACGATCCGTTGTGGTCTCGTTTAGAGGCGGTCCAACAAGACCAGGTTTATCTGGTGGGCAGTCATTGGATAGTTAGTGGCCCGATCGCAGCTCAGGTAGTACTAGATGACCTATTCCAATACCTGGTTGAGGAGGGCTAATCTCAATGGCAAAACATGTGCTGGTCGTCTGCGAAGCCTGTGGTGCGGCCCAAGAAGACGGTGCCTCTAAGGAAACAGATGGTCTCCGCTTGTTCAACCAACTAAAGGAACTGCATAAACAGTGGCCTCGAAAAGATGAGCTGGCGATTGAGACAACAAGCTGTTTGTGTATTTGTGAGCGGGCATGTGCCGTTGCCTACGTCGGCACCCATAAACCCACCTACCTCTTTGGCAATCTAGACCCCGTAAAGTCTGTCGCTGACCTGCTTGCCGCTGGCGAACTCTACCTCGACAGTGAAGACGGCATGGTGCCCGCCTTCAAGCTGCCAGCATCCCTCCATCCTTGCCGGATTGCTCGAATTCCGCCTGCACCGTGAGGGGTGGGAGAGTGGATAGGGGGATGGGGGGGTGTCTGAGAGTTCTTATCCAATCCTTGAAACCTGACCCGCATCGACACTCATTCACTCCCTATCCATGCCCCCCTATGCTCTCTATCCACATCCTACTCTGGCAAATGATCTGCTACGCCCAGCGGCTTTACTGGGTAGATACCCTGCTGTGGCTGTTTATTCTGGGATTACCTGCCGTGCCGGGAATATTGATTCGCGAGTTTTTTGATAGCCTCACTGACCAATCCCGGCTAAGCGAGTCGCCCTGGGTATGGATCGGGCTATTCCTGGCAGTCGGTCTGGCGCGAGTTGTGGCGATTTTCACGGGGCGGATTACCAAAACTCAGCATCGCTTTTTGATGAGCGGGCTAGTACGACACAATCTGCTGTTTGAGTTACTGAAGCGACCGGGAGCAGAGCTGGCAACCGGAGGAGCCAACGGTCAGAGCACATCTCCTGGCGAAATCCTCAGCTACTTTCGAGACGACGCCTTCCAGATCGAAGACACGGTGGTCGGCACCAACGAGATCTTTGCCGCCGGAGTATTCGCCGTGGGTTCCGTTATCTTGCTGCTGAGCGTGAACCCCACGATGACCTTATTGGTATTTTTGCCGCTGTGTGCGATCGCTGCCTTCGCCCATCAAGCCGAACACCGCCTCAAACACTACCGTCGCGCCAGCCGCCAGGCCACCCAACAAGTTACCGGACTGATTGGCGAAATGTTTACTGCCGTCCAAGCCGTAAAGGTCGCGGGTGCTGAAGCCCAAATGCTGCATGAGTTGAGGAACAGGTGCAATCGCCGCCGTCAACTCATGGTACGCGATCAAGTTTTTAATGCACTCCTCAATTCAGGTTTTGAAAACATCGTCAGCCTCGGAACGGGGTTGATCTTGCTCGTCGTGTCCCAAAATCTTAGCGCCCACAGCACCCTGACGGTTGGCGACTTTGCTCTGTTCGTCTATTACCTTTCCTTTGTGACCTACTTCCTGGCCTTCTTCGGCGGCTTCCTGGCCTCCATCAAACAAAGCGAAGTATCGTTTGAACGCATGGCGGGACTGATAGGAGATTTAGGGGTTAAGGAAGGTTCAGGGTTTAAGACTCAAGGTTCAAGGTCTTGGGAAAGCATCAGTAACTCACACCCTACACCCTACACCCTACACCCTCCTCATCCGCTCACCTATCCTCACCCACTCCATCTCAAACCTATCCTCGGTGCCCAATCCTAATCCCAGA
>JAAHIC010000720.1 GCA_010671965.1 Leptolyngbya sp. SIO4C5 | reverse complement strand
TCCTAGACTACTACCAGCGCTCACTGGCAATTCTTCAAGAGATTGGCGATCGCGGTAGTAGTCTAGGGCTTCTGCATATTGTCCTAGTCTGAAATAGACACTCCCCACGTTATTGAGCGAACCTCCTTCACCACCGCGATCGCCAATCTCTTGACGAGTCGCCAGTGAGCGCTGGTAGTAGTCTAGGGCTTCTGCATATTGTCCTAGACTGTCATAGATACCCCCCACGTTATTGAGCGAAGTTCCTTCACCGCTGCGATCGCCAATCTCTTGACGAATCGCCAGTGAGCGCTGGTAGTAGTCTAGGGCTTCTGCATATTGTCCTAGTCGGTCATAGACACTCCCCACGTTATTGAGCGAAGTTCCTTCACCACCGCGATCGCCAATCTCTTGAAGAATTGCCAGTGAGCGCTGGAAGTAGTCTAGGGCTTCTGCATACTGTCCTAGTCTGAAATAGACACTCCCCACGTTATTAAGCGAACTTCCTTCATTACTGCGATCGCCAATCTCTTGAGCGATAGCCAGTGAGCGCTGGTAGTAGTCTAGGGCTTCTGCATACTGTCCCAAACTGTCATAGACACTCCCCACGTTATTGAGCGAACTTCCTTCACCACCGCGATCGCCAATTTCTCGATAAATCTCCAACGCCTGCTGCCAAGACTCGATCGCCGCTTGAAACTCACTAGCCTGATACTGCTGATTGCCCAGCTCCAACAAGCGATCGCCCTCAGCTCTGCGTTCTGAGTTACTATCTGCTTGCGCTAATAATGGACTCGTCAGCGTGAGACTCAATTCTTCTTGAGAAAACCCCGGTTTTGGAATAGCAGGAACAACCAGCGCCGCGATCGCCGCCAAACCCAACAGCCTAGCTAAATACCCCATCGTCAACCTAGCTCCCTGACCACGAGTTACCACCAATTAGCATATAGGTCTCAGCAGAGAATACTTATTCAACTTTTGGTAATCTTTGGGAAAGGTCAGGTTCAGAAACACAGCCAAGCGATCGCCTACCCAGAGTCAAAATCAGTTCACCGAGAGCACGCTATGATCAAGCCACGTCTCATGGTTGGGGAAAAGCTGATCTGATGATTCAGCCTATCACCACGGCAACGACCAGCCTGAGCCAGGCACATCAGATACTGAAGCTGAGTCCAGCCAATGATGCCCGCTTCTTTACCGACTGGTTTGAGAATTTACCTGAGCTGACAGAGGCAGAAAAGAGGCGTCTAGATCGATACCGCGATCGCTACTTTTACTATGCCGAAGATGGGGCCATCAGTGAAGGAACAGTCAACCTGATTATAATTTCGCCGCTGTTGGAAGTGCTCGGTCTCTACGATCCGCCCTACAAAGTTCGCAGTGAAGAATCGGTCAAAATTGAGCTTTCAGATGACGGCGTTTTATTACAAGGCATCATCGATGCGCTGGTTATACAGCAGCAGCTATGGGTGCTCGTGATTGAAGCAAAGCCTTATGGCTTCAATGTTTCCCTGGCAGTGCCTCAAGCGCTGGCTTACATGTGCGGCAGCCCAGTATCCACGCCTCTCTACGGTCTGGTGACCAATGGAGAAGATTATCTGTTTATCAAGCTCAATCCGCAGACCCGACAATATGCGTTGTCGCGCAAGTTCACACTCTCTAATCCACAGCACAATGAGCTGTGGGAGGTAGTGAGCGTCATCCAGCAGATTTGCCAACGACTACAGCCTTCAGTAGCGAGCTGAGTGAACTTACTCGGCAGCCCCTACCAGGGTGAAGGCAGCCCAGTCTCGCGGCGGCAATCCTTGCTCAACCATTTGCAACATCGCCTGCCGCAGGGCTTGTGCCTTGGTCTGCCCCTGCTCCAACTGCTGATAGAACGTCACCATCAGCTCAGCCGTCGGCGCGTCAGGCACTGACCAGAGAGAGACAACGACGCTAGGAACACCGGCTGTGATCAGCGATCGCGATAACCCCACGACGCCATCGCCGGTAATCCGACCTCGCCCGGTGTCGCAGGCGCTGAGGACGACTAGGTCAGCGCTGAGGTCAAGCTGGAGAATCTCGGCGGCGGTGAGGAGACCATCTTCGCCACTGCCCGGTGCTAAGGCGATCGCCCCTGGTAAGTCCTGTACACCGGATGCCTGCGGATCGCCGTATTTCAGCAGTCCATGAGTAGCCAGGTGAATCAGGTCGGCGGTTTCAATTTGCTGTTTAATTTGGGCTTCGCTCGCCTGGGTGCCAATCAGCGCGTCGGCGTTGAAAAAGCTGGCAATTTGTTCGGCCTCGCCCTGCGCACCGGGCAAGTTAGTGAGCTGGGTTTCAATCAGGCCATCAGCGGTCGGTACCCAAATACTGGGCATCAATGGATTACCGACAATCAGAGCATTGTTGGTTGGCTGGGGTTGCTGGCGATCGCGGCCTACTCGGTCAGTCAAGCCTAAAACCTGAATTGACGGAGCCGTTACAATCGTGTGTTTTTCAATCAGATAGGTACCGTCGGCATCTTGTAGTGCTGCAAAAGGCACCAGGAATAGACTGCCCTGCGGTACGAATACGACTTTGGCACCTGGGTCGGCGGGTAGGAGATCGGCGATCGGGTCAATCAGAATTTGGTGAAGCTGCTGAAGCTGCTCGGCTTGTGCCGCGTCGTCGAGAGCGACCCGGATTCCGGCGGTTCTGAGGTCTGCGACCAGTTCGGTGATTTCAGACGTGTCTTCGGCAGTGCGGTAGAGGGGGCCGTCGAGGGTACTGAGGGGATTGAAAGCTAGGCCAGAGTTGCCGTCGCTCTCAAATTCGACAGAGCGAAACTCAATTTCGCCGGTGGGTTGAACGACCCAAATATAAAGGGCTTCGTCAAAGATGAGAGAGTAA
>JAAHIC010000072.1 GCA_010671965.1 Leptolyngbya sp. SIO4C5 | reverse complement strand
TCACTTCTTCGAGCTAGGCGGGGACTCGCTGCTGGCAACCCAGGTGATTGCGGCCATGCGGCAGGCTTTTGCTGTGGATTTGCCGTTGCACAGCTTGTTTGAAACACCCACTGTGGCCCAGCAGTCGCAACAAATTCAGCAGTTACAGATCCAGGCTCCTGCATCTGATAGAACGCCGATTCAAAAGATCAATCGCAGTCAGGCCGATCCGGCAGCCAATCTCGATCAGCTTTCCGAACAAGAAGTAGACGCCTTACTGAACCAAATGCTAGCGGAGGAGGTGAACTCATGAGCGATCGCCCCATTCATGCCCCCTCTCACTCGCTAGCAGCCAAGCGGCAGCTACTGGCAGAACTGCTGCAAAAGCAGGCGAAAAACGCTGAGGTGCCCCCCCCGATGACGGTGCCGCTCTCCTTTGCCCAGCAGCGGCTCTGGTTTCTCGATCAGCTAGAACCCGGCAGTCCCACCTACAACATCGCCTTTCAGCTGCATCTGACTGGAACCTTACAGATTGCGGCACTGACCCAAGCGTTCAACCAGATTGTGCAGCGCCAGGAGGCACTGCGCACGGCCTTCAACACGGTTGATGGCCAATCGGTTCAGCTCATTTTGCCGACCCTGCAGCTAGCTGTTCCCCTCGTGGATTTGCAGTTATTACCAGTGGCTCAACAAACGGCAGAAGTGACCCGATTAGCCACAGCGGCTGCTCGGTGCCCTTTTGACCTCACTCGCGCTCCTCTTCTGCGCGTCACCTTAGTGCGGCTAGCGGCGGATCAGCATGTACTGCTGCTGACAATACACCACATTATTTCTGATGGCTGGTCGATGCAGGTTTTGTTTCAGGAACTTGCCGCTCTCTACGGTGCTTTCTCTAGGGGCCAGCCTTCTCCCCTAGCTCCTCTGCCTGTCCAATATGCGGACTTTGCCGTCTGGCAGCGACAGCAGCTTCAGGGAGCACTGCTAGATCAGCAGCTAGCCTACTGGCGATCGCAGCTCCAAGGGGCACTCCCCGTCTTAAAACTACCAATCGCCTCGCCTCGTTTAGCCGACCCAGGATCTCAAAGCGCAATTCATCAGTTCTCACTTTCTCAAGAACTGACGCAGGCGCTCAAAACGTTGAGCCAGCGGGAAAACGTCACGCTATTTATGACCCTGCTGGCCGCTTTTAAGATTCTCTTGTACCGCTATAGCGGACAGTCTGATATTCTGATTGGCTCCCCGATCGCCAATCGCAATCGGACTGAACTTGAGGGCATTATCGGTTTCTTTGCCAACACGCTAGTGCTGCGCACGGATTTAGTGGGCAATCCTACTGTTTCAGAATTGCTGGGCCGGATACGAGCAACAGCGCTAGGAGCCTATGCCCATCAGGATCTGCCGTTTGAACGCCTAGTAGACGAGCTGAAGCTACCGCGCGACCTCGGCCACAACCCCCTTTTCCAGATGCTCTTTGTCCTGCAAAATACGCCCAATTCGGTTGCCCAGCTGCCAGAGCTGACGCTGGATGTTCAGGAAAATGAAAGTGCTTCCGCCAAATTTGATTTAAGCCTAGCTTTCTCAGATACCCCCCAAGGACTGCTTGGCAGAATTGAATACCGCACCCAGCAATTTGATCAGGCCAGCATTGTGCGTCTAGCAGAGCATTTGCAAGTTCTGCTCACAGGGATGGTGGCTCAGCCGCAACAGCCGATCGCGGCACTGCCCCTGCTCACCCTCTCGGAACGACAGACGATACTATCCACCTGGAACAATACGCGAGTTGATTACCCTCAACGCTGCCTGCATCGGCAGATAGAGCGGCAGGTCGAGCAAACGCCCGCCGCGATCGCCCTCAGCTTTGCCAGTCAGCATCTCACCTACCAAGAACTCAACAGCCGCGCCAACCAGCTCGCCTACTACCTGCAAGCACACGGCGTCCTGCCCGATACGCCAGTGGGCCTCTGCTTTGAGCGCTCTTTGGATCTGGTCGTCGCTATCCTAGCCGTCCTCAAAGCTGGCGGAGCCTACGTGCCCCTCGATCCTAGCTACCCCTCTGAGCGCCTCGCCTTCATGCTCCAGGACAGCCAGGTGCCGCTGTTGCTCACCCACAGCCAGCTCGTTGCAACTTTACCAAAGCATTCAGCCACCACTATCTGCCTGGATCAGGGCTGGCCCGCGATCGCGGCTTTACCCACAACCAATCCCACTAGCGCCGTTACCCCGGCCCATCTGGCCTACATCATCTACACCTCTGGCTCTACCGGCCAGCCCAAAGGGGCGATGAACACCCACGGGGCGCTGAGCAATCGCCTGCAGTGGATGCAGAGTGCTTACGGACTAACCGCAGCGGACTGCGTACTGCAGAAGACTCCTTTCAGCTTTGATGTCTCGGTGTGGGAGTTTCTCTGGCCGTTGATGGTGGGTGCCCGGCTGGCGATCGCTAGGCCAGAGGGCCATAAAGACAGCGCTTACCTGGCAAAACTAATTGAGCAGCAGCAGGTGACGACGCTGCACTTTGTCCCCTCCATGCTGCAGGCGTTTCTCGAAGCACCCGATTTAGAGCGTTGCGTCTGTGTGCGCCGGGTCATCTGCAGCGGAGAAGCGCTGCCGGTGGCGCTGCAGGAGCGCTTCTTTGAGCGGCTGTCAGCAGAGCTACATAATCTCTATGGGCCGACTGAAGCGGCGATTGACGTGACCGCTTGGCAATGTCAGCCAGAGCCAGAACTGACGAGCGTACCGATAGGCAAACCGATTGCCAACACGCAGATTTACCTGCTGGACCCAGCGGGGCAGCCAGTGCCGGTGGGCGTGCCAGGCGAGCTGCACATTGGTGGCGCGGGGCTAGCGCGGGGCTACTGGCAGCGGGCAGCGTTGACGGCAGAAAAGTTTGTGCCGAGTCCATTTGCTCAGACTGAGAGTGGGTCAAGGCTGTATAGAACAGGAGATTTGGCTCGCTATCGCCCGGATGGAGCAATTGAGTTTTTGGGCCGCATTGACTATCAGGTGAAGCTGCGGGGCTTCCGCATTGAGCTGGGGGAAATTGAAGCCGCTTTAGCGCAGCATCCCGGTATCCAGCAAACGGTTGTTACCCTCCAGACGACACCACAAGGCGATCGCCTAGTCGCCTATCTCAAAGCTGACTGCCAGCCTCAGCCGTCCAATCAAACCCTGCGAACATTCCTCAGTCAGCGACTACCCGGCTACATGATTCCGGCAGTTTTCTGCTGGCTTCAGGCGTTTCCTCTCACCCCCAACGGCAAGGTGAATCGCAAGGCATTGCCACCACCAGAACAGTCGCCTAGCGAAACAGAGGAATCTATCACGTTGCCGCGAACCGCGACAGAAGAAAAGTTAGCCGCTATTTGGCAACAGCTTTTAGGGGTGGAAACCGTCAGCGTCAACCACAACTTTTTTGATTTAGGTGGTCATTCACTCTTGGCTTTGCGCCTGGTGTCTCACCTGCGAGAGAGCTTCAAGCTGGAAATGCCGCTGCGTCAGATTTTTGATTATCCCTGCCTGGCCGCACTCGCTGCTCAAATCGAGCGCCTGCAGCAGCTACGACAGTTACAAGCGCCTGTTCCAGGGGCCGAGGCGGATGCACCGACAGAGCGGCTAAGCCAACGGGAGGAGATTGAACTATGACATCAACGACATCTCTAGATCAATTACTAACTGACTTAGCCCAGCTCAACGTGCAGCTTTGGGCAGAGGGCGATCGCCTGCGCTGCAATGCCCCCAAAGGCACTCTGACACCGATGCTGCAAACGCGGTTAAAGCAGCACAAAGCGGAAATTTTGTCCCTGCTGTACCAGTCAGCGGCAGCAGATGTGCAAGATGTGATTCAGCCCGTAGCGCGATCGCAGCCCCTGCCCCTTTCTTTCGGGCAGCAGCGGCTCTGGTTTTTTGATCAGCTTCAGCCTCACAGTGCGGCTTACAACATCGCCTTTGCCGTGAGACTGACGGGATCGCTGCAGGTTTCTACGCTTGCCCAAGCCCTGACTGAAATTGGGCGGCGGCATGAAACTCTGCGCACCACCTTTAGCACAGCTGCAGGGGAACCTGTCCAGGTCATTGCTCCACCGGCGGCGATACCGATTCCTTTGATAGACCTACAAGCCCTATCCTCTCGACAGCAGGACTTTGAAGTTTCTCGACTGGTGGCAGCCATCCACCGGCAGCCTTTTGACCTCACAACCGGGCCGCTGCTGCGTCTAGGGCTGCTACGTCTGAGTGATACCGATCATGTCGTCGCCTTGACCCTCCATCACAGCATTGCGGATGGTTGGTCTATTGATGTCCTGTTGCGAGAGCTAGCGGCTCTCTATACGGCCTTTCTGACGGGCAGCCCGGCGCCCCTATCGCCATTGCCGATTCAATACGCTGACTTTGCGGTCTGGCAGCGACAGCAACATCAGGCAGAGCGGTTGGAACAGCAGTCGGCTTACTGGCAGCAACAGCTCGGTGGCAGGCTGCCGGTCTTGCAGCTACCCAGCGATCGCCCCCGCCCGCCTAAGCAGAGTTTTCGCGGTGCTGCCCAGCGCTTTTCGCTGCCGCCAGAACTGACTCAGCCGCTCCAGCAGCTCAGCCAGCAGGAGAATGTCACCCTGTTTATGCTGCTGCTGGCCGCCTTTAAGACGCTGCTTTGGCGCTACACCGGGCAGGATGATGTCTTAGTGGGTTCGCCAATCGCCAATCGTTCCCGGGCGGAGCTGGAAAATTTGATTGGCTTTTTTGTCAACACGCTGGTGTTGCGGACCAATCTGGCTGATAATCCCAGCTTTCGCGGCCTGCTGCAGCGGGTACGAGAGGTGACGCTGGAGGCTTACGCTCATCAAGACCTGCCGTTTGAGCAGCTAGTAGAAAAGCTAACGGTCGAACGCAGCCTCAGCTACCATCCCCTATTCCAGGTAATGTTTGTGCTGCAAACGCCGCCCGCGCCGCTGCAGCTGCCAGATCTGACCCTGAGTCCCCTGCCCTACCAGACTCACACCACCAAGTTTGATCTGACGCTGGCCCTCACTGAGACAGCCTCCGGACTCAAAGGCAATGTGGAATACAGCACCGATTTATTTGAGCCTGACACCATCGCTCGCCTGATTAGTCATTTTCAAATTTTGCTGACCGGCATTGTTCAGCAGCCTGACCTCTCTCTCTCAGATTTACCGCTGCTCAGCCAGCCAGAACAACACCAGCTTTTAGTCGAGTGGAACAGCAGCGCCGCCGACTATCCGGTAGGTCGGTGCTGGCACGAACTGGTCGAAGCCCAGGTGACGCGATCGCCCGACGCGGTTGCCATTGTCTGGCAAGAGGAGCAGTTGACTTATGCAGAGCTGAATCGTTGCAGCAACCAGCTCGCCCACCACTTGATTACCCTGGGTATCCGCCCTGAAGTGCGGGTCGGTATCTGTATAGGGCGATCGCCGGCTCAAATCATTGCCATGCTGGCGGTTCTGAAGGCGGGCGGCGCCTATGTACCGCTTGACCCAGCCTACCCTCCAGAAAGACTGGCTTTTATGGTTGACGATGCCCGAGTATCAGTGCTGCTCACCCAGGCACAGCAGCTAGCGGCGCTGCCGCCAACCCAGGCCCAAGTTGTCTGTTTAGATCGAGACTGGTCGGTGATGGCCCAGGCGTCTGAGCAAAATCCGCGCAGCGGCGTCACCCCTGAGAATCTAGCCTATCTAATCTATACCTCCGGCTCAACGGGAAGGCCCAAAGGAGTGCTGGTACCCCACGCCGGACTGGGTAATCTGACGGTCGATAAAATTCGTACCTGCGGCGTGAGCGCCAGCAGCCGCGTGCTGCAGTTCTTTTCCTTTAGCTTTGACGCCTCAATTCCGGAAATTGTGATGGCCCTTGGGGCTGGTGCGACGCTCTGTTTAGGCACGGCAGAAACCCTGCAGCCAGGACCGGATTTAGTTGAGCTGCTGCAGAAACAGGCCATTACCCACATGACGCTGACGCCCTCGGCCCTAGCCGCGCTGCCGTTTGAAATCCTGCCGGCATTGCAGATGATTCTGGTTGGGGGTGAAGCCTGTCCGCCAGAACTGATCAACCAGTGGGCCGAGGGTCGGCTGTTTATTAATGCCTATGGCCCCACCGAAGTGACGGTCAATGCCAGCATGGAACCCTGTGGTAACGGCCATTCTCTTTTGCCGACTGTGCGGCCTAGTGCCAACAAGCAGCTGTATGTTTTAGATCGACATTTGCAGTTAGTTCCGGTGGGGGTACCTGGCCAGCTTTTCATTGGCGGAATCGGTCTAGCTCGCGGCTACCTCAACCGTCCAATCAAAACAGCCGCCGCCTTTATTCCCAATCCTTTTAGTGGGGTTCCGGGTAGCCGCCTGTATCAAACCGGAGACTGGGTGCGGGTGCGGCCCGGTGGCAGCATTGAGTTTCTCGGTCGGGCCGATCATCAGGTCAAAATTCGCGGCTTTCGGATTGAGCCGGGAGAAATTGAAGCGGTTTTGAATCAAGATGCTCGGATCGTGACCAGCGTTGTCATGGTGCGACAGGATAGCCCTGGCGAAAAGCGCCTGATTGCCTATGTGGTGCCTGCGGCTAACGAGAATTTTGCCGTCGGCGAGCTGCGACGAGTGCTGCGCAAGCAGTTGCCGGACTATATGGTGCCAGCCGCCTTTATCCAGCTAGCAGCACTGCCACTCTCTCCTAACGGCAAGGTCGATCACCAAGCGCTGCCCGGCCCAGAGACTGCTCGCCCTCAGCTAGAGACGCGCTGGACAGCGCCGCGTACGCCGGTTGAGGCGGAGCTAGCTAACCTGTGGCGATCGCTGCTCAAGCTAGAGCAGGTCGGCATTGACGACAACTTCTTTGAGCTGGGCGGACACTCCTTACTGATCGTGCAGTTGCTGTCACGCCTGCGAGAGTCGTTTCAGGTGGACTTGCCGCTACAGATTTTGTTTGCGGAACCCACCATTGCGGGTCTGGCTGAGCAAATTACGCTGGCGCAGCAGGGGAAAGCGCTTTTACCCGGTTCCCAGTCGCCCCCAGTCCAGCTTGATACCCAGCTCGATGCCAGCATCGACCCGGCTCAGGCTGTTCCCAACCCCCAAACCAAACCGGCCCATATTCTGCTGACGGGCGCAACCGGCTTTGTGGGAGCGTTTTTGCTAGACGAACTCCTCAATCAGACGTCCGCCACTCTCTACTGCTTGGTGCGAGCTGCTGACGCGGAATCAGGCCGGCAGAAACTGGCTGACGCTCTGGGCGCCTATGGCTTAGCCGGCGATCGCGACTTAAGCCGAATCGTACCTGTTTTGGGAGACTTGACCCAGCCCCTTTTAGGGCTGAGCGCCGCCCAGTTTAAGACCCTAGCCGCCCAGATTGAGGTGATTTATCACAACGGGGCCGCCGTCAATCATACGGCTCCCTATAGCGTCCTCAGGGCAGCCAACGTATTGGGAACCCAGGAGATTTTGAGACTGGCCTGTCAGACTCAGCTCAAGCCAGTTCACTTTGTATCTAGCCTGAGCATCTTGACGCCTGAGCCGTCCTCCTCGGAAGCCCCAGATATTCAGATTGCCTATGAACAGGATGCCTTAGGCGATCGCGTTCCAGCCGGTGGCTACAACCAGAGTAAGTGGGTCGCTGAAAAGCTGATTGCCAGCGCTCGCGATCGGGGTTTGCCGGTGTCTGTTTATCGCTCTGGCCGGATCTCAGGCCACAGTGAAACCGGCGCTTTCAATGCCAGCGACTTTCTCTATAAGCTGATTCGAGGCTGCATTCAGCTCGGCAGCGCTCCGGCGGGCGATATCAGCCTAGATATTGTGCCAATTGACTATATCGCTCAGGCCATTGTTCATCTGGCTCAGCAGCCCCAGATTTTGGGGAAAACGTTCCATTTATCTCACCCGCAGCCCGTCTCCGCGCAGCTGCTGATCGATCAGGTGCGGGCTTTTGGCGTTGATATCGAGCAGCTGCCCTATGACCAGTGGCGATCGCGCCTGCTGCATACGGTTGAGGATTTACCAGAGCACCCGCTCTATCCGCTGATTCCTCTGTTCCCGGCCAGAACTGCCGAGTCACCTAACCCCCCAGCCAAGCTGAAATTTGATAGCCGCAATACCCAAAAGGGCCTTGCGGGCACACCCATTACCTGTCCCCCCCTTGATCAAGCCCTATTGCGCACCTATCTCACCCACCTGCTTGGCCGAGATGGATAACGAGTTCTCTCAATTCCATCAACCCTTTCTCCGAAATACTTTTGCACGCGTATCTAACAGCAGCCCCATGACTTACGACACCCTCACCTCATCTACAGCAAGATATACGGCCTACGACCCCTGGGCTTGGCTCTATAACCAATCCCTTGGCCCCCAATACTGCCGAGAAAAGCTGCCTTTTTTAGAAAAGCTGCTGCTGCCTGAGCTAGAGCCAGCCGCGCGGATTTTAGATCTCTGCTGTGGTACCGGGCACTTAACCCAGCAGCTAAGGGCTAAAGGTTATCAAATGGTAGGGCTAGACGGCTCTGAGCAGATGCTGCACTATGCCCGCCAAAATGCTCCCCAAGCCGAGTTAATTACAGCCGATGCCCGCGACTTTGAGCTGCCAGCGCCGGTGGACGCGGTTTTTTCAGTCAGCGCTTCCCTAAACCACATTTTGAGTCTGGCCGAGCTCAGTCAGGTCTTTGCCAATGTCTATGCCGCTTTGCAAGCAGATGGGGTTTTTCTGTTTGATTTGCGGCTGCGGGGAAACTACGGCAATTATCCGCTCACGGGCGGTGAAGTTAAGGAGGACTATGCCTGGGCTGTGGGCGAAGGCTACGACGCTGACAGCGCTATGGCGTTCTTTAAGATCACGATTTTTCACCGGGCTGATCGGGTTTGGCGGCGATCGGATTTAACCTATCAGGCCAAAGCCTATGCCTGCACTGATGTGCAAACTGCTTTAGAACAGGCTGGCTTTCGAGATATCCAAATCTATGACCGAGTCGGTGATTTAACGCCGCCTGCTGACCAGCAAATGGTCTATTTTTTAGCCCACAAATAATAAAGCGCCTGTCCCTATCTCTGCTTCACTGTCACAGGAATAAAACAGCTCATGATTCAATCTGCCCCTGTCAATCAGAAGCAGCCTCTAGCTGCCTTTATCCAGCGATATACAACCCGCACGCAAACCTCAAAACAGCTAGCTCAAACCTATCGTCCAGTCCTCACCGATCCCCGTAATGCGTTGGGATTCTTTCCCCCGCTCAAGGAAATGTGCTATCCCATCGTCGGCCAGCGATCGGCGGGGGCGCGCATTTGGGATGTCGATGGCAACGAATACATTGACCTCATGATGGGCTTTGGCGTCAATCTGCTGGGACACAATCCGCCGTTCATCAAGGCAGCGCTCCAAGAGCAGATTGAAAAAGGGATTCAGCTCGGCCCCCAAGCTGAACTCGCGGGCGAAGTTGCTGCTTTAATCAGTGAGCTAACGGGCCTAGAGCGCGTTGCCATTAGCAATACGGGGACTGAAGCGGTGATGACGGCTATTCGAGCCGCGCGGGCAACGACCGGGCGACCCAAAATAGCGGTCTTTGCGGGCTCGTATCATGGGCACTTTGATAGCGCACTGGTGAAAGCCAGCGGTCGTGGAGAACCGGCAGCCACCGCGATCGCGCCGGGTATTGTGCCCAGCCTAGTTGCCGACGTGCTGGTGCTGGAATATGACAGTCCTCAGGCTTTGGAAATTATTGAGGCCCATCAGCGAGAACTCGCGGCAGTTTTAGTAGAACCGATTCAAAGCAGCCGACTAGAACTCCAGCCCCGTCAGTTTTTGCATCAGCTCCGGCAGGTCACCGCCGCTGCCGGAATTGCTCTGATTTTTGATGAAATGGTCACGGGCTTTCGCCTCCACCTGGGAGGAGCACAAGCCTGGTTTGGCGTAGAAGCCGATTTAGCAACGTACGGCAAAATTGTAGGCGGCGGCTTGCCGATTGGCATCATTGCGGGCAAAGCGGCTTATCTAGACAAGCTAGACGGCGGCCAGTGGCAGTATGGTGATGCCTCTGCCCCCCAGGTTGAGACGACTTTTTTTGCGGGCACTCACTGCAAACATCCCCTGGCGATGGCGGCGGCTAAAGCCATGCTGAACTATTTAAAGCAGCAGGGGCCAGACCTGCAAGCGCAGCTCAATCAGCGTACGGCCCAGTTTGTTAATCAGCTCAACGCTGTGCTGGCTGCTGCGGGACTTCCGATTCGCATGGTCAGCGGCGGCTCTCTGTTTGGTCTACCCGGTGGTCGCAGCGGCGGCGATCGCTCGGATGCAGCTAATCCAGCGGCACTGGGTCTGGGCCTGCTGACCTATCATCTGCGCGATCGCGGCATTTTGCTGAGGGGCACCAGCGGTTTTCTCTCCACGGCGCATATGAAGCGGGGGCTGGCCTGGCGGTTTCAGCAGTACGAGGCCGAGGGTGAATGCGAACCAGCTGAGCGCCAGCACCGCCCACGTGGCGAGGGGGGCGCCGAGGAAGACGTGATCGAAGAGGTACGCGCGGAGGCGGTCCATGCGGTCGAGGAGATGAGGGCGAGGCGGCGGCGGGTGAGGCCCTCAATCTGCCCGAAATAGGTCTCCCACGAAACCGCTTGATCATTTTTTTACCCGGCCTCCGTCTCACGGAACCGGCGGTATCGGCAGCGGTTTGCGCGGCCGTTTTCGAGATCCGCCCATTCGGCCCGCCGCCCCCGGCGTGCGGCCCACTTCCGGTCCACCCATGGAACCCGCACGCGACACCTCGGAGAGCGTAGAGCGGCAAGTCAGCCCCACCGTGTCGAAGGACAAGTGGATCCTGCACGCCCGCCAGAAGATGGCGAAGGGGTACGTCCTCATCGTCAGCCCCACCCGCCGCACCGCCAACTTTTTCATGCGCGGCAAGGGGTTCGAGATGTGCGCGTTCAAGGTGGCGCGCACGCTCATCCAACTCGGCATGGTCGAGGAGGCCGGCACGCACCGGCTCGGCATGATGTACCGGCTGAAGGAGGAGCACATGCCCCCCGTCAGCGCCCGCCCGCCGGCGCCGAAACCGCCCCCCGCCGACGCCGACCCCGAAACGGAGACGGTGGACCTGCCTGACTTCGAGAGCGAGGACGCCGAGCTCCAGGACGAGGAGTAGGGCGAACGGTGAAGAGGCTTGACGGCGGAAGAGGGCGTGAGCAGCTTGCACCGTCAAGCCTCTTCACCATTCGGCACACGCCGCTCGCCGCTCTCCATCCCCTATCGGACCGCCTCGGGGTCCGTCCATGGCACGGCGCCGCCCAACCGGATGTGCTCGCGGAGCGATTCGGCTAGCTCGCGGTAGACGTCGGGGTGCTGGGCGATGACGTTCCTCTCCTCCGCCGGGTCCGTGGCGAGGTTGTACAACTCCATCGGCGTGTAGGGGCTGTTCTTGACCAGCTTCCAATCGCCGCGGCGGAGGGCGTGGATGGTCAGCCCGTTGAAGCGGAGGTTGCCCTCGCGCCGCTCGAAGTAGAGGTCGCGCTCCGGAAGGGGCTGATCTTCGCCTCGCAGCGCCGGCAGCACGCTCATGCCCTCGATCCGGTGCCGCACCTCGACGCCGGCCGCTTCGAGGAGGC
>JAAHIC010000719.1 GCA_010671965.1 Leptolyngbya sp. SIO4C5 | reverse complement strand
CCGTACCACGGCGCGGTCTCCGTGCTCGTCCGCTCCAGGGCGATCTCGAACGACCGCATGTAATCCTCTGTATTCCTGACGATATGACAAATTGAATAAATGACTTAGTATCGCCTAGAAAATACTGCTGATTGAGATTTCTTGCCACAGCTCTATCAAACAGTTGTCCGGCGCAACAAAAAGAGATGATGAAGCAGGCTATTTTTGAGTCTCCGAAAAAACAGCCGTTTTCTATCAGTCGTTTGGTATTGTGTTACACAATGCAAAGGGGATAAAGAAACGTTACATACCCAAAGCGAAGCTTCAAAGCCCTGCTGAGAAAGCAGTTCAGGTCTTTGAAGAAGTAGTCAGACTTTCCGAAATTGCTATAGTGTAGTCAAATTGGGTCATTGTTCCTGAACTAAGAAAAATAATAAAAGTTTTACATATGACAGCCTCACTAAATTCTCATTCTGATTTGTCTACAACCCAGCCTCGGAGTGATGAGATTTCCCAGCCGTCGGGTACTCATGCTGACAATAATGATGAGTCAATACAAACGGCTGCAATTGATTGGAACAGTGATGACGAAGTGGTCGTTCACTTCTCTGACGAGCAGGAAAACTCATCACCCGCCTATAACAAGTCTTTAGCAGACGATGCTGTAGGCGCTTTTTTCAAAGAGATGGCTCGTTACCCGTTACTGCGAGCTGACGAAGAAATTGAGCTGGCGCGGCAGGTTCATTTTTCCAGTCAAGCAGAAGAATGTTATGAGTCGCTGACAGAAGAGTTAGGGCGATCGCCGACTCAGGCTGAACTCGCTGAAGCTTTGGGCGTGAGTGAAACCCAGCTCAAGCAGCGGCTGCATCATGGCAAAACCGCTAAGCGACGCATGATTCGCTCCAATCTGCGACTGGTTGTTTCAATCGCTAAGCGCTATCTCAACCGAGGGGTCCCCTTCCTAGATCTGATTCAGGAAGGTGCGCTGGGGTTAAACCGGGCTGCAGAGAAGTTTGATCCCGACAAGGGATACAAGTTTTCCACCTATGCCTACTGGTGGATTCGTCAGGGCATTACCCGCACCATTGCTAACGATGCCCGTACAATTCGCTTGCCGATTCATATCGTTGAAAAGCTCAACAAGCTGAAGAAAGCCCACCGAGAGCTGCGCAAGGAACTACAGCGCAATCCTTCGGAGGCCGAACTGGCCGAAGCTTTAGAAATTACCCCTGAGCAGCTCAGAGGGCTGCAGCAGGTACGACGGCGATCGCTTTCACTCAATCATCGCGTGGGCAAAGGTGAAGACACAGAACTGATGGAGCTTTTAGAGGATGGCAACACTCAGTCGCCGGAATCTAAGATCAGTGAGACGATGATGCGCCAAGAGATCTGCAACGTCTTAGCTGAAGTTTTGAGTGAGCGAGAGAAGGACATCATCTCTCTGCGCTATGGCTTAACGACCGGAGAGCCTCACACCCTAGAAGAAGTCGGCGGTATTTTTAACCTATCGCGGGAACGCGTGCGGCAGATCCAAACCAAGGCCATGCGCAAGCTCAGACGCCCTCAGGTCGCTTCCCGGCTGAAAGGCTGGCTGCGCTAGAAATGTAGCCGTCAGGAGCTGTATGTGATAGTTCTGCAGCTAAGTGCTTTAGATAATTTCGCTGTGTCAATCCAGTTCTGAGCCTGTCTGTTTTTTCGGACACTGTGCTGTGCTACAAAATCCTTATGATTGGAGTGCAGTTAGGCGAAGGTGTTTGATGGACTACAAGCAAGAACTGATTACCACCATTCACGATCTTAATTGCGATTTGAGCCGTTTAGAGGGACACCTGATCCAGCTCAGTCAAACTTCGCCGACCGCCGTTATCATTCCCTCTCTTTACGAAGAGCTAGAACGTCCGGCCCTAGCCACTATTCGAGATCACCTACAGCAATGTGCTTTTGTTAACCATATTGTTATTTGTCTCTACGCAGATACCCAGGAAGAATACATCCGGGCCGTTCAGTTCTTTGAGTCTCTGCCACAGCCAACGCTGATTCTCTGGGAAAATGGCCCCCGCGTTACGGGTCTTTTGTCAGCCCTGCGCGATCGCGGCATTGATATTATTCGCTATCGGGGTAAGGGCCGCGCCGTTTGGCTCGGCTTAGGGATCGCTTCCCTCATGGCGGATGCAATTGCCCTGCACGATGCCGACATTACAACTTACGATCGCTCTTATCCGCTCAAGCTCTTGTTCCCTCTTTTAGAAAAAGAATTTGGTATTGCCTTCAGCAAAGCCTACTATGCCCGCATTGGCAGCAACCCTCGCAGCATTCATGGGCGGGTGACGCGGCTATTCGTCGCTCCTTTGATTACCTCTTTGATGGAGCTGTTTGGCTACCGCGACTATTTGCGCTATCTCAATGCCTACCGCTATCCGCTTTCGGGAGAATTTGCCCTCAGCAGCGACCTGGCCTTAAATACGCGCATTCCCGCTAACTGGGGTTTAGAGGTAGGGCTGCTCGCAGAAGTCTATCGCAACGTGGCCCTGAAGCGGATTGCCCAAATTGACCTAGGCGTGTTTGAACATAAGCATCAGTCTCTAGGAGACTCTGCCGATCAGGGGTTACAAAAAATGTGCCGCGATATTTTACAGTCGGTGCTACGAACGCTGACTGAAACCGAACAGGTTGTGATTACGGCTGAGCATGTGCAGGCACTGCGCGTTAAGTTTCGCCGCGAGGCCCAGAATCTGACCCGGCAGTATTTTGTCGATGCCCGGTTCAATCATCTGCTCTACGATCGCCACCAGGAAGAAATGACCATAGAGTGTTTTGAACAGGTCATTGTTCAGGCTGGAAAGCAGTATTTAGAAGACCCGACCGGGACTCAAATTCCA
>JAAHIC010000718.1 GCA_010671965.1 Leptolyngbya sp. SIO4C5 | reverse complement strand
TATTCAACTAGACAGCACCCAGAGCAGTAATGGCCGAGGGGGACGTAGTGCTAGCTACCGCATTACGGTGCAGTCTAACGGAAATTTGCTCATTGGTTCTGCTTACACCAAGCAGATGGGTCTAAAGTGATCATGGTTATGAGCCTACGGCGAAGTTGAACTTTCGGCATCCTGCGATTAGGTTCACCCAACCGGGTGAGGCTAGCCCTCTCTGGACAATGACCCACCTGAGGGTATGCAAGTCAGAGCAATCCCCTCTATTGTCAAAGGGTTGAGTCGTTCGAGCTTCATGAACAACGTTGCGAGTAAGATTCCATGCGCGGTGCGATCGCGCCTCTGGCCATGCTGTGCTGGTTCCTACTAGCGGAAACGATACTTTTAGCCTTGATGGCAGGAGCCATCGTACTGACTGCAATGGGAACAATCGTCAGCGATCGGGCTTCGTCACGCACAGCGTCACCCGATATGACTTTTCCAAAATGACAGGTAGTACCACTATGACAGATTCGTGCCATTTCACTGCCCTGCTTGATTAGTCATGAAAAAGCTTCTCGTTTGGCCCCATACAAACTTTCGCGCTCTCACAGGACTAGCCATCGGTTTAACCACCATTTTGACAACCTCGGCGACGGTCCAAGCTGAGACATTTAGCGATATTGCCCCGCAATATTGGGCTGTCAACTATATCAGTGCCCTCGCCGATCGCGGCATCCTGAGTGGCTACCCTGATGGCACCTTTCGCCCAGAAGCGACCGTGACGCGAGCCGAGTTTGCCACAATTTTGGTGCAGGCGTTTCCCGCGACAGAACCGTTGCCTGAAGGCTCCATCGGTGGGTTTATCGATGTCCCCGCCGACTACTGGGGCTATGGGGCGATCGACACAGCGAATGCAGCTGGTTTTCTCGTGGGCTATCCCAGCAACGAATTTCGCCCCGAACAGACCCTTTCGCGGGCGCAGGCGCTGGTCTCTTTGTCTAACGGATTGGACTACAGCAGCGACACCTTCAATAGCTTGAGCTATTACACCGATGCGGCAGCCATTCCTGACTATGCCCGCGCCAGCATCGCCGCCGCCACCGAGGCGAAAATCGTCGTCAACTACCCCACGTTGAACCGGCTCCAGCCAAACCGTGGAGCTTCACGGGCTGAGGTTGCGGCCTTTGTGTATCAAGCGCTAATGCAGGAGGGACAGATTCAACCACTGGCCGACACGTCCTATGTAGTGAGCGTACAAGCCGATCGCTGGTCAACGACGCCGACTGCAACGCTACCAACCCGTGCCCAGCAGCTCAGTGTCAGCCGCGACGGCACTCGCATTGCAACCCTCAGCCCCAGCGGCGACCTGATCCAGATTTGGCAGGGGCAAACGGGGGCGTTGATCACTGAAATCGCCACCGATGGCACCACCCGCTTTGAGGCGATCGCCCTCAGTCACGGGGGCACCCAGATTGCCGCGATCGCCCAAACCCTCCCGGACAATGCGCTAACGCTACAGTCGCGGCAGGTTGAAGCGGGACAACAGCTCTGGAAACAGCCCCTCGGCACCGCTCAAGGACAGTTTCGGGATGAGGCCAGGTTTGTCGGCGTGCCCCTGGTACACGTCGGGTTTCAGCCCGGTGATGGCCAGGTGCTGAGCCAGGTGAGTTTGGGGTCTAGCCCTGCCGATCGCCCCACTAATATTCAACTCCAGCTTCACGCTGCATCTACGGGAGAAGCAATCCAGTCTTTAGCCAATCCATCTGGGGCAGAATACGGCGAATTTGCCTTTAGCCCAGACGGAGCGTGGCTGGCTGGAATGGGCTTTGTGCGGCCAGAAGCCGGCCCAGAGGTGGGACAGGTCATCACCGTTTGGTCAATGGACACGGGAAGGGTAGAGCGCACCCTGGCCCTGAATAGCAACTTTGGGTTTGTGGACATGGTGTTTACCGGCCCAGATACTCTGCGATCGCTGTCGCAAAATCTCTACGACCTCCATCTCGATACCTGGAATGTGCGCACGGGCGATCGCCTAGAGCGCATTACCGAGCTGCGCGGCGTTGACCGCCAAGATCGCCTCGGTCGCCTCAGCCCAGACGGGCAATACTACTTTGTTCGCGGCGATGTGGCCGGAACACGGCTCATTAATATTGCGACCACCGCCGCCACCCATTTTAATCTGCTGGTCGAACAGGCCCAGTTTGACTCAACTGGCAACTATTTGGCGATCGCCACTCAAGATGACGTTCAAGTCTTTGCCCGAGATTTGCCATAGACCCCTTGCACCTCACGTGACGTCAGGGTCTACCATCCAAGCCATCAACTGCAATTCACGGGCAAACCGGAGCGAGTGCAATCGATGTCTAATTTGCTAAAAATCGGCGAACTGGCGAAACAAACGGGGCTCTCGGTGCGGACGTTACACTATTACGACGAAATTGGGCTGCTGGTGCCATCTCATCGCACTGAGGCTGACCATCGGCTGTATAGCGACCACGATATCATTCGGCTTCAGCAGATTCTGTCGTTGCGGCAATTGGGCTTGTCCCTGAGTGAAATTCAAGACTGTTTGGCGAGTCCTGAATTTTCTTTGCCCCAAGTGATTGACCTGCACCGATCGCGTCTGAGCGACCAAATCGCTCTGTCCCAGACGTTACTCACTCGACTCAATGGTCTTGCCAGAGAGTTAGAAACCACTCAATCGGTTGCAGTTGAAAACCTGATTGAAACGATGGAAACCATCACCATGACTACCCAATATTTCACACCTGAACAGCAAGCCGTTCTCGATCACCGCTTTCAAGAACGCGAGGGCGAGTGGCAAGCACTGCTGGCCGAGATTCAGACCGCGATCGCTAGCGGCACCGACCTCCATAGTCCGACCATA
>JAAHIC010000717.1 GCA_010671965.1 Leptolyngbya sp. SIO4C5 | reverse complement strand
ATCCCTGCGGCTGATTGATTTGTCTCTGTAGCGATCGGAAGCGGAAATATTCAACGATCTTGTAGCCGTTGTAGCGACCGACCATGATATTGACGGCTAAGACCAGCAGCAGCAGTTCCGGAAAGACAAAGGCAATATGCTGCACGTAGTTGTTGATCATGCAGAAATAGCCCACCACTGCAACTGCCAGGCTGCCACATCCGGCCACCAGGACTTCCTTGGCCCCCTCTTCTTCCCACATGACGGCGGCTCGCTCAATTGTCATCGCCAAAATCACAATTGGAAACAGAGAGATAGACAGGCCCAGATTGATTTGGAACCGATCCATGACAACCGCTAAAACGGCCATAATCAAAACCGTTGCCGTCAAAATGGCGGCCAATCTTGGCACAATCAGCAACTGTAGGCGGTTGAGATAGGCTCGAATCAGCAGTCCGATTACCACCACCAAGATGAATAGGGGAATGCCCACGGCCAGCCCCGTCTCTCTAAACGAAAGCGCAATCAAAATGGGGGTAAAGGTGCCGAAAGTTTGCAGCCCCACCATCTGATGCAGCACTGAAATAATTAAAGCGCCAATGGGAACCAGCACTAAGACCTGAAACACCCGCTGCGTCGTCAACGGCAGGCCCAGGAGCGAGTAGTCTAAAAAAGGACTATTTAGCCGCTCTCCCTGCAAAACTGTCTGGGTCAGGCCGCCATCTACGTTGGGACGTACAATCACCTCAAAAGTGATATCCCCCGATCCGGTCGCGCTGACAACCTCTCCGGTGCCATACCACCAGGGCAGGTAGCGCGTCTGTTCGCCGAAGCTGAGGTCAATGGTGTCGTAGGCTAACCACTCGCCTGCCTCAGTCTGTACCTCCAACCACTGCACAAAGCTGGTGGAATAGGCTTCTTCTGCCGTCAGTAGAATACCGTTGCCCACCCGCGCCGGAATGTTAGCCTGCTGCAGGAGAAAAGCCGCGATTTCAGGCGTGGAAGCATTGAATCCTAGCACCTTTTGCAAGGACTGGACGCGCACGTCATCGGGAACTAAGGCGAGCTGATAAATTACTTTGGCTAAAGAGAGGCGATCGCTCGATTCAATCTGCGCTTCTGCCAGCAGTGACTCAATTTCGGCAGTGGGCGGATTTTCCTGCAGATTATCTTGAACATTGCCCGACGGCTCAAACTGGCTAATCTGCTGCTTGACCAGCCGCTGCCCTGAGAGTGAACCGTCTGCAGGCCCGGACGTTTCTGGGCCAAGCGACAGGTTAGGATCTTCGTCTACAACGGCCCGGTAGAACAAGGTCGTCTGTCCGGTAGCCGACTGATTCTGGAAAATAGCGGTGCGCTCAAAGCTGTTAGCTGCCGTTTCAATTTCGCGGCTGTAGCCATCGTTGACAAAAGCCTCATCGACAATGGCGTAGCGAGGTGACTGCTGGGGCAGCGGCAGGCGAATATTGGTGGGTAATCCCTCTTCTGATGACAGCAGCGACTGCTCTGAGGTGAGGGAAAGCTTGGCCTCAATGTACCAGCCCTTATTAGTTTGATTGGGCAGTAAGGGAATATCTGAAACGACCAGTTTATGAATAAAAATAGTGAGTCCGATTGCTGCTAGAAACAGGGCCAGCAGGGCTGCTCTAAAAGTTCGGTTCATGCCTCAGTCTCCTCGGTTGGACAAGCTGGCTCAGTTGTAAAAGTTTCAGCCGAGTTAACCAGAAGTCCCCCCGTTTTCAGCATGTTGCGACCAATCAAAACCGAATAGTTAAACTGACCGCGATCGGCTAAATTCACCTCTTCTTCAAGCCATTGACCGCCCACGCAAAACTTCATACGGACCACCGGGCGGCGAAAAAAGCCCCCTTCACCATCTTTAATTCGCACCCAGCGCGTTACTGGACGTTCAAAAACTTGGCTGCGGCCATCCGTATCCACAAAGCGAAACTTAATTAGGCCGCCCGCTTCGGTTTGAGTTGCTGGCTGCTCTAAAATTTCGGCATTGATGGAAGATGTTTCCGCACCCGTATCAAGTTTGACCTTGATATCTGACTCAACACCTAAAATCTTGCCATTTTCTACCCAGCCAACCGTCTGACCAGCAGACGGCAGCAGGTCGTTGGCCTGGGTTTGAGGTAGGGAGCAGCCAGCACTGAGCCAACCCAAACAGACGGCTAAAGCTCCCAGCTTAGTTTGAATGGGTGGCCGATGAGAGCCGAACAAATGCATCATGTCTAAAGCTAGCTTTTGTAACAATTTCAACAAAACTCTTCCTTAGAGTAAGGGGTTACACCCGTAGTCAGATCGGTCAGGCGATAGAATTTTTACCAGGAGAAGGGCCTAGACACTGAGATTAGACATTTTGCTTTGAAGCTTATTTTAAGAATTGTCCAGTCTGTCCTACAGCAGCGTCACTCAGATTTTTTCAGTTCCCTAATTTCGCCCAATAGCTGATTGAAATCTCTAATCAAATCTTTATTTGACTATGTAAAAACTGTTAACCCCTTGCCATTTATCAAATGCAGTTTCTAAGATCAGCGATTAAGTAGTACGGTTTCAGCGGGTGGCAGTGGGGCGTAATGGTAGCTCTAAATGACTTGGCTTTTGCTTGAAAAGGCTGAGATCGTGGAATTTTGAAAACTGCATAAGGGGCTATTCAATTAGCGCAAACTTGGCGCAGACCAGGCGGGTTTGCGTTGATTTTTATAGCCGAAAAATAGATTCGATTGACCGTTTCTATTCTCTGTAAAACCCTATAATCAGGAGACTTTTAACGATGAAGATTGAAGATGTTGCTTTAGCTGAGCAGGCCAAAAATATTCTGCATCAGAACTGGTGCGGGTAAAGCCTAGGTGCTGGCTTTGTAGCCGTTCCCAACCAGTTCTGAT
>JAAHIC010000716.1 GCA_010671965.1 Leptolyngbya sp. SIO4C5 | reverse complement strand
GTGGCGCGCATTTATTTGGGCAACTGGATTGCGAACCATCAGCCCAGCTGGGTGAAGCTAGGGCTGGCTGGGGCGACTGAGGCGCTGCGCTGGGGCTGCAACGACATTGGCGGGACGCTGATGGAGGAACACATCACCACGATGGCGGGGGCGCAGGGCGGCACCTGCATGGAAGTAAGCGATTTGCAGGCCGCGATCGCTTCTACGGGCAGACCTTACCAGCAGCGAGACACGCTTTATCAGCAAATCGAGGTTAAAGATCCGGTCAGGGCGATCGCTCGTTAAGCTAAGTGAAGGTCTATCGATTGCCGGTATGAAGCCAATAGAGCTATCTGCAACGATAAACTGACGGCAAACTAAAATTTTTTGATGACACCGAACCCTCCACTGGAGCTAATTTTGCTCCCCGGTATGGATGCAACCGGGCTGCTGTTTCAGCCCCTGCTCGATGAGCTTCCCGATGAAATTGAGGCCGAGGTGATCGACTACCCCACCGACGAGGTCTTGTCCTACAGCGAACTGGCTGACCTGGTTGAGTCTCAAATTGCCGATAAGCCCAACGTGGTGCTGCTAGCGGAGTCTTTTTCGGGGCCTTTGCCCATTAAGCTGCTAGAGCGAGAGCCGGGAAACATTCGCGGCGTGATTTTCTGCGCTACTTTTGTAGAGCCACCCCGCCCTACCCTGCTGCGCATAGTCCGCTTCTTGCCCCTGGAACTATTGTTTAGTATGCCTTTGCCTAGGTGGCTAGTGAGGCTATTTTTTCTAGGGGCTGATGCCATTGACGATCTGTTTGATAGCTTCCAGCAGGCGCTCAAACAGGTAAATCCTAAAGTCATTGCCAACCGCATGTATGCTATCAGCCTGCTTGAGCAAAATACGGCTGAAATTGATATTCCCTGCTATTACATCCAGCCCACCCGCGATCGCCTAATTCCTGCTCGCGCTGTCAGAACGCTAAAGCGAGTTGCGCCTCAGATTGAGGTGAAGCCAGTTGAAGGGCCGCACCTGATCCTGCAGGTGAATCCCGCAGCGTGCGCGGCTATTATCAATGAGTTTCTAAATAAAGTTAAGCAGTCGCTGCTGCCGCCGTCATCTTCCGCGATCGCCGACTAAGCTTCTTACCTTAGCCAATTTTAAGGGTGAGAGAGTAGCGCATTCCTGCGGTAGATCCTGGCTGTCAGCCGTACTTTAGCCAATGGGCAAGCGGTTTACACTGATGTTCTAACCGGGCGGGCTTGATTACTTACACAGGCATAGCGTTTGGCCTCTGTAGGCGATCGCCGCAGTCGTTTTGCCTACTGAGGGAGCGGGAATAATAGCGAGGACTGTCTCGACGCCGGGATGAACTCAGGGGCGATCGCGCGATCGCTATAGAGTTGTGACGAGTTTCACCCGCAAGGTTAAGATCAGGTTAAGTTTAGGCAGAAAATGATTTAATATTCGCGCTAGTAAAATGCACTCTTCTGAATTTTTATTTCCCCGCTCCCGGTACTACGGACCCGCGACCTCAGAAAATATCGCCTTCGACGCCGAGCTACAGTTTTTCTCGCAGCGCGTCGGCTATATCTTCAATCTGCAAACAGCAGGCAAGCTATCTCCGCAAGAAGCCTATCAGGAAGTCAAAGCCGCTTGGAAAGCCCTGAAGCAAAAGAAAAAACAGCTAGGCTTGCAGTCCAATGAAGAGGCATGAAAGCAGGTGATATGGTGCGTCTCAAGCGCCCCTTCTACCCTGTGGCAGCCAGTTCTCGCAGCTATGACTACGGCATTGTAGCCGAGATGATTACTGCTGCGTTTCCGGCTGCCGAAACTGAAGTTCTAGTCTATTTATATGACCTAGAAACCGCCGCTCTCTACACTGACGAGACTGGTCAGCCTATGTACTGCTTCTATAAAAATGAACTTTCACTCGTGGAAGATTGAGCAGGCTAAAAACCACCCCGGCTTCTCGGTTTACCAGCGTCTTGCCGGTCCAGGCTGATACGAGGCGCTGGAGACAGGGAGATAGGGCGAGCGACAGCGTAACCCAGGCGGGTGTTGGTGTATGGCCTCAACCACAGCCTACTGGCGTGACACAGCTAAAATAAGGTGCTGTTGGCGCTGGCGTAACGCACCGGATACAAGAGTTTCAGCCCTTTAAAAATTTGCGCTGTTTTAGACGCGTCAGTCTACTACCTTTACTCCTGTTTGACTGCGCCTACCGACTTAGTCAATCGCAGGCAGAGCCAAGGCCGGATCATAGATGCCGCGAATATAGTCAAGATCAACTTCAAACAGATAATCAACGGCCCAGTTAGCCCGCCGATGCATCATCCGAAACGGGTAGGTATGTGCCACACCCACAACGCGCATCTCTGCCTGCTTTGCCGCCTCAATGCCCGCAAAAGAGTCTTCAATCGCCAAGCAGTCAGCCGCCGTCAGCGACAGCGCTGGAAAGGTCTGGTTTAGCTTTTCAACCGCTAGCTTGTAGCCATCGGGCTGCGGCTTGCTGGCGGCAGTTGTCAAATCATCTCCCGCCACAATCACGGCAAAGTGCTCTGCTAGGTTAGCCCGCTCTAGCACCGTTTCAATTTCAGCCCGCTGCGCCCCGGAAACAATCGCCATTTTGAGCTGAGCCGATCTGACTTTGAAGATCAAATCATCGACGCCGGGAAACAAAGGCAGCTTTGCCATCGCGGTTAGCCGCTCTAGGTAAGCTTTAGACTTTTGCGCCACCAGGCAATCGAGATAGGCAGGCGTCACCACCCGGCCCCGCTTGGAAAACAAGGCCGTCAAGCAGGCGCGATCGCTGCGGCCCAGACAAAGCTCGGCATATTCAGCTGGATCAGGCCGCATGTTCTCGGCAATCAGCAGCTCCTGGATTAGCTCCTGATGC
>JAAHIC010000715.1 GCA_010671965.1 Leptolyngbya sp. SIO4C5 | reverse complement strand
TGCTGATTTTGGGTATGTATTAAAGCACGACCGTCAGATGCTAGGTTCATCAACGCCGTCAACCTGAACTGTCAGAGCGATCGCTCTGCCGCTTGTTCCTCTAGCTGATTTGTCCGCTCTAGGGTGACACGGGCCAAACAGTTCTGGGTATTAGCTTCATAAGCACAGTTAGCATCTCGGTAGTCCAGCCAGGCTAGCTGTGCTGTTGTTAGCGAAGATTTACCAGATGCGGCCAGGCTATCTTTTAAATCCTGATAGACCTGATTGAGGCGCTGATCAGCCGCCGCGTAGCTGAGGCTAGCCGTAGCCGCATCTTGCAGCTCAGCCGTACGATTTGCCGTCACCTGAGCCAAGCAACCATAGTAGATAGTGGGCTGTATAGAGCCGCCCTCATACTGGTTAGCTTCAAATTCACAGTTAGCATCGCGAAAATCAATCCAGGCCAGCTCCGCATCGGTTAGTTGCGCCTGTCGGCTGCTGCTTAGGCCTGATTTAACCTGATTGTAAACCTGGTTGAGCTTGGCATCTTCTTGGCTATACCAGGCTTTGGCACACTGATTCATCTCTAACTGGGTTTCAGGACTCTCACAGTCCGTGTCAGGCAGGTTGGGAGCTGCATTCGATGGGCTGTTGGGAACTGCTATGGACGGATCTGAAGCAGGCGCTTTAGATTCGGAATCTGCAGGAGCCTGAGCGGATCCCCCAGGTTGAGGCTCAGATACTTCTGGCGCGTCATCTGCCACAGGTGGAACGCGAGCTTCATCAGAATCGCCCACCTGAGGGCCGCAGCCGGTGACAAGAGCCACAAGCAGCCCTAGGGCAACAAGACGAGAACGCTTAAAATGAGGGAACAACATGAGCTGAATTATTCAGTGAAGCCTATTGTTTCAGCATAGATCGCCAGTTTAAATCGGTGCTTATTTCTACGGATATGAAACAATAGGTGGATAGCGGCGGTCTTCAGCACTTAATTAAGTTAGGGATTAGCCAAAGTAGCTGAGTCGATCATGGGGAAGTCGGAAAGGTTTATGAAGTTGAAAACTTTCGTCAAGGGGGTTGTTAGTTTGGGCGCGATCGCGCTGGCGACACCAGTGCAGGCGCAGGCTCCCGGTATTTACTACTCTTGGCGATCGCTAACAACTGACCTCACCCAGTGCCTAGTCCGCTCAGAAGCGGCCTTAGCTGAAACCGAATTGGCTGGCATCGTGGCTGACGGCAACAGCGTTTCCGGGCGTACCGAAACCGCAACGGCGCTGTTTATCTGCTTAGAAAACGTAGAAGCCGTTGAAGAAGTTACCGTCATGCTGATTGTGTCCAGTGATGACGAGGATGCTGCCATTGTCCTGCGTGAGGCACTCAAAGAAAACTTTTAGTCAGCGTGAAAGTCTACGCCTATCTCTACAGTAACCCGCTAATAAGTCCGGCGGCAGGCGAGGCAGTTTGGGGTTGGGAAGTCGATCGGATTTATTACGATGTGGGCGCTGAAACTATCAGCAAACGCCCCCAACTAGAGCAGCTCATTGCTGATTGCACCGCAGATCCGCCTGATTATCTGCTCATACAGCGGCTCGAAGCGCTAGGAGATTCAATAGCCGCTATGGGCGATCGCCTGCAGCAGCTTGAAGCGCTGGGGGTTACGGTGATGGCCACAGAACAGGACTACTGTAGCGGCAAAAATCAGGCCGTTGCCGAATTATGGTCACTTTTGGACCAGGTCCAAGCGGCGCAGCAGAGCCATCGGATTCAGCAGGGCCATGCCCGCAACCGCATCAAGGCGCTGCCGCCGCCAGGCAAGGCCCCCTATGGCTATCGCCGCAGCAAAGAGCGCTATAGTCTCGATCGCGCTACAGCCCCCGTGGTACAAGACTTTGTTGAGCGATTTCTGCTGTTTGGTTCGCTGCGGGGGGCAGTCCGCTATCTAGAGAAAAAGTACGGTAAGAAAATCTCGGTTTCTACCGGGCGACGCTGGCTCACCAGCCCGGTCTATCGCGGTGATTTGCAGTATCAGGGCCAGCAGATTGTGCCTAATACCCACGCCGCCATCATTAGCCGGGAAGAAGCAGCTCAGATCGATCGTCTGCTGCGCCGCAACCGCAGCCTGCCGCCCCGTACCGCTAGCGCGCCGCGATCGCTAGCGGGCCTCGTCACTTGTGCAACCTGTCAGTCAGCTCTCAAAGTAACGCGAGTCACCCGGCCTCGGCGAGCAGGTGAATATCTCTATCTGACGCCCATAGCCTGCCCGCAGCATCCTAAGTGCAAAGCGATCGCCTATGAGCAAGTGCTAGAGCGAACTATTCAGGCCATCTGCACGGAACTGCCCCAGGCGATCGCTGCCCTGCAGGGGCCCCCTGTAGCGGGCATTAAGGGGGCGATCGCAGCGCAAATGCAGGCCAAAGAGTCTATCCTACAGCAGCTCCCTGACCTAGTTGAGTCCGGCATTTTAGACACTGAAACGGCTGATTTGAGAGCCTACAAGCTGCGCACTGAAATGGCTGAAATGCAGCAAAAGCTGGCCCAGATGCCCCCGGTTAATCTGGCTGAAACTGTGCAAACCGTCTCAATTCCGCAGTTTTGGTTAGACCTGACCGAATCGGAGCGTCGCTTTTATCTACGCGAATTTATTCGTCAGATTCAAATTGAGCGGCACGAAACCGACTGGACGCTGAAGCTAATTTTCATTTTTTGAAAGTCGAAGCCAGCAGATCTTTTGCCTAAGATAAAGGTTGAGTTGCCAGGAAGTCTTGGGTATGGTGCGAGTTGTCGCCGTCACAGAAGCAATCAAAAGCCTATCTGAGCTAGAAACCCAGTTCGGACTGCAACGCTGTTTAGATCCTGAATTTTTTCAGGATCTAAACAGCGTTGCAGTCCGAACA
>JAAHIC010000714.1 GCA_010671965.1 Leptolyngbya sp. SIO4C5 | reverse complement strand
TTGGATTATTCAGGTTTGTGTCGCTATCCGTTTAGCCATCCTATAACTTTCTTAATTGCCAGCCAGCTATGCAGACTACTGTTTCCCAAACGCAGCCAGCCTATTTTCAGCAAGTTAAGGATTTGCTGCAGCTAGAAGCCGATGCGATCGCTGCCGCTGCTCAATATTTAAATGCCGAACAGGTCAATCAAGCCGTTGATCTGCTGCTGCAGTGTCAGGGCAAGGTAATTTTGACAGGTGTCGGCAAGTCTGGAATCGTTGCCAGAAAAATTGCCGCAACTCTCACCAGCGTTGGTACCAGCGCTCTCTATTTGCATCCAGTCGATGCGCTACATGGGGATCTAGGCGTTGTTTCTGCGGTTGACGTGGTGATTCTGCTCAGCAACAGCGGCGAAACAGACGAGCTGCTAGCGATGATGCCCAGTCTGCAGCAGCGGCAGGTGCCTCTAATCGCTATTGTCGGTAACCTGCGCTCGACCCTAGCACAGCAGTCACACGTAGCGTTGGCCGCTATCGTCGAGCGTGAGGCCTGTCCGCTCAATCTAGCACCGACAACCAGTACGACGGTTGCTCTGGCAATTGGTGATGCCCTCGCGATGACGATTGTGCAAATCAAGGGGCTGACGCCAGAGCAATTTGCCTTTAATCATCCGGCTGGGCGGTTAGGTAAGCGGCTGACGCTGCGTGTACAAGACCTGATGCACGGTGGCCTAGAAAATCCCAAAATCTTGCCCCAAGCTAGCTGGCTAGAGATGGTCAGCGCTATTAGCGAAGGCGGGCTGGGAGCGGTCAGCGTGGTCAATGAGAAGGGCATTCTTTTAGGCGTAGTCACCGATGGCGACCTGCGCCGCTCAATTGAGCGGGTAGATCCAACTGAGCTGTCTTTACTCACCGCTGCTGCCGTGATGACGGCGAATCCGACAACGGCGCAGCCCCAGCAGCTTGCCTATGACGCCCTGAAAGTCATGGAGAATCGCCCCTCTCAAATCGCGGTGCTACCGGTGGTTGACGATCAGGAGCAGTGCATCGGCATGCTGAGACTACACGATCTTGCACGGAGTGGTTTACTGTGAAAATTTTGGCTGTTATTCCTTCTCGCTATGCTTCCCAGCGCTTTCCTGGAAAGCCGCTGACCCTGCTGGGCGATCGCCCAATGGTGCAGTGGGTCTATGAGGCCGCCCAGGCTTGTTCGGTCTTTGACCGAGTGGTTGTCGCCACCGATGACGACCGGATTGCTCACCGGGTACGCCAGTTTGGCGGCGCGGTTGAGATGACCCGCTCTGATCATCAGACAGGCACCGATCGCGTTGCTGAAGTGGCAACTCGCTACCCTGACTATGAGGTAGTCGTTAATGTGCAAGGGGATCAGCCCTTCGTCAACTCTAAGATGCTGACCCAGCTAGTGCAGCCCTATCTTGATGGCCAGCGGCCTCATATGACGACGCTAGCCTGTCCTCTGGACTACGAAACCGCCTATAGCGACTCAAACTCAGTTAAGGTCATCTGCAATCAGCAGCAGCATGCCCTCTACTTTTCTCGCTCTCCTATTCCCTATTTCCGTAATCCTGGCCCAGCGCCGGTCTATCACCATTTAGGACTTTACGCTTTTCGGCGCGACTTTCTAGCCCAGTACGCAAACCTGGTGCCCACGCCTTTAGAAGCCTGTGAAGGTTTAGAGCAGCTACGGGTGCTAGAGCATGGCTATACCATTGCTGTCAGCCAAACCGAAACAGCCGTTCCCGAAATTAATACTCCCGACGACCTGATTTACGCCCAGTCTTTTATCACTCAGAAGGTAGCTTCATGATTCGCTCTCAAATCACCGAAAACTTAGCCATTGGTGACGATTGTCCTCTAGCTCTGTTGGGCGGCCCTTGCGTGATCGAGTCGGCTGACTTCACGCTGAAGATGGCAACGGAAATCCGTCAGGTTTGCGATCGCCTGGGCATTTCATTCATCTTTAAGTCTTCCTTTGATAAAGCCAACCGCACCTCAATTAGCTCCTTCCGAGGTCAGTCCCTGGAAGAAGGCTTAAAAATTTTGCAGCGGGTCAAAGATGAAGTTGGCGTTCCGGTTGTTACCGATATTCACGAAAGTCATCAGGCCGCTCCCGTTGCTGAAGTAGCTGATATTCTTCAGATTCCGGCTTTTCTTTGCCGCCAAACCGACCTGCTCCTAGCCGCAGCGGCCACAGGTAAAGCCATCAATGTCAAAAAAGGCCAGTTTTTAGCGCCCTGGGATATGAAGAACGTGGTGAAGAAGCTAGAAACGGGCGGCGCCAAAAATATTTTGCTGACAGAGCGCGGCACGAGCTTTGGCTACAACACTCTGGTTGTGGATTTTCGCGGCCTGCCCCAGATGCGCGATTTTGGCTATCCGGTGGTTTTCGATGCGACCCACAGCGTTCAGATGCCGGGCGGTCAGGGCAACAAATCTGGCGGTCAGCGCCAGTTTGTCCCCCCGCTAGCCCGAGCCGCAATGGCAATTGGCGTAGATGCGCTGTTCATGGAAGTGCATGAAGATCCTGACCGGGCACCCAGCGACGGCCCCAACATGGTGCCGCTAGCCCAGCTTGAAGATTTACTACAGCAGCTGCTACGGGTGCGGGAAGCCGCAGCACCTAAGTCTTTGGCCGGTGTAGCCTAGTTGAGCGAGTCCCTTATTTGTTGAAAGGTGTAGTCGATATGCAAGTTGCCGGCACTAACCGACTGACAGAGGCTGATTTGCGCGATCGCCTATCTCGTGTTCGTCTTTTGGTTCTTGATGTTGATGGCGTCCTCACCGATGGCGGCCTCTACTACACCGACTCAGGAGAAGAACTTAAGAAGTTCAATGTCAAAGACGGGCAGGGCTTGCAGCTAATCAGACAGGCATGCCTGTCTGATTA
>JAAHIC010000713.1 GCA_010671965.1 Leptolyngbya sp. SIO4C5 | reverse complement strand
TGGGCCAGGTCAGTTTCCCCATCTCATCTGCCTGGGGCAGGACAACCGCTGGTATGTGGTTGCCGTAGCCGACGTCATAGACCTGCACGATCAGTTTGACCGTCTGACAGCGGTAGAAACCCTCAGTCCGCCTGCGGATCTACCGCTTAAGCCGGGGCAAAGCCGCAGCGGCGATGAGCAGACGGCGGCTCTCGCCCAGCAGATTCCACAGCCGCCCGATTGGGAAGCGGCTGCACCGGAAGTGCAGGCTCAGCGATCGCAGGTGGCAGCGGTAGAAGCCATGCTAAAAAATCATCCGGCTCAAAGCTGGCAAAATCCGACGGCGTTGCTGAAGCGGCAAAAGCAGCTACAGCGACTGGAAGTTGAGCTGAGCGATCGGCGGGCGAAGCTGTCTACGCTTTCCCATCGCTACTGGCAAGAATTTCTAGACCTGATGAGCATTTTGCAGCATTTTGGCTGCTTGCAGGGCGTGAAGCCCATGCTTTTGGGCGAAATTGCGGCGGCTGTGCGCGGCGACAATGAGCTTTGGCTAGGCTTAGCCTTAGCGACCGGGGAGTTCGATCAGCTAGAAGCGCCTTACCTAGCCGCGGCCTGTGCTGCCTTGGTGACGGAAAATAGCCGTCCTGATAGCTGGGTGCGCTACCAGCTTTCCCCCGTGGTGGAAGAGGCTCTGGGCGGGCTGCGCGGTCTGCGGCGTGATATTTTTAAGCAGCAGCGTCGCCATCAAATGATGCTGCCTGTTTGGCTAGAATACGAGCTGACCGCTCTAGTCGAGCAGTGGGCACACCAGACGGATTGGAACGAGCTTTGCGACCAGACCAGCCTGGATGAAGGCGATATTGTGCGGATTCTACGCCGCACCCTCGACTTTCTCTCCCAGATTCCTCACATCCCCCACCTCAGCCCGCAGATTGTGGGCAATGCCCGCGAGGCGATCGCGCTGCTCAATCGCTTTCCTATCAACGAGAGCCTGACCTGAAGCCCTAAACCGATTCGCTTTCGCTAGCCGCAGGAACTGAGCGACCATTGTAAAGACTCATAGCCGACTCTACGCCCCGCTTAAGGCTGGCTTCAACCGTACTCACGGCCAGGTCAACGATACCGTTAATCTGAGTTTGCTCTGTGGGTGAAAATTTGCCTAGCACATGAGAAATCACCGCCCCTTCGCGATCGCCAGCTTTTTCCGTAGCGCCAATGCCGATGCGCAGTCGCGGAAACTCCTGCGTTCCTAGATGGGCAATCATTGACTTCATGCCGTTATGTCCTCCGGCTGAGCCAGCAGGGCGCAAACGCAGCTTACCCACCGGCAAGTCCATGTCGTCATAGATCACCAGTACGCTGGCAGGCGGCAGCTTGAACCAATCCATCACGGCCCGTACTGACTGACCAGAGCGGTTCATGTAGGTAGAGGGCTTTAAGAGCAAAACCTTGTGGCCGCCAAATAGCCTAGTTTCGCCGCAGGCTCCCTGAAACTTACGGTTTTCAGTTAGAGAAACCTGCCAGAGCTTAGCCAAAGCATCCACAATGTCGAAACCGATGTTGTGGCGGGTACGGTAATATTTGTCTCCCGGATTCCCCAAACCCACGATTAGCTGGGGAGTCACGGCGTCGGTTGTAGTCAATTTCGCTGCTGCCCTTAAACCGTCTGCTCGTCTTTAGCGGTTTCAGCCGGTTCAGCCGCATTCTCGCTGTCTACGTCTTCAGACGACTCGGCTGCCTCTGGCTGCGGCGAAAGTGCCTTTTTCTGAGGAGTTTCCAGCGTTGCCTTCATTGGCTCTGTTACAGTCTTTTCAATCCGCTCGGCTTCCCGCTTGAACTCAGTCTCAAATTCACGCGAAGCCTCTTGAAAGCCGCGAATCGCCTTGCCCAAGCTGCGCCCAATTTCAGGAAGTTTTTTAGGCCCGAAGACCAACAGCGCCACAATAAAAATCAGCGCCATCTCCGGCAGACCAATGCCAAAGATATTCATGGCGTCTCTCCTCCCAGTGTTCGTTCGTGAGTCGTCTGTGCTAACGAGCTATATGCCGCCAAAGGCACCGCCAACACTATAGCGCGATCTCTTCCTCGGCTGAAGACAGGTCTAGGCGCTTAGCTAACTGAATAGTTTCAATCGCCCTTATAACAAAGGGGCATAGAGAAATCTGCAGCAGTTTTCTACAGTTTCTATGCCCCAACAGCCATTTTTGCAAAAAAGCCGTAGCTAGCTTCCTAGACTTCTCCAATCTACGTCTACATTCTGAAGCAGCAGGCTGGAATTATAAAGCTGCAGAATAATTAAGAGGAAAACAAAAAACAGCAGCATAAAAACAGCCATCAGCGGCGTCGTACCCCAGCCAGGGGAGACTTTACCGTATTCAGAGTTGAGGGGCCGCAAAAGATTTCCCAACCAAGTCCTTTGTGCCATAGGTAACCTTCAATAAATTCACTTTAATAATCTGTAATATTATAGGGTTTAGGGAATCATTCATTAGAAAAAACCTATGCAGCCTGCAACAGTTCTTATCATTTCCGTAGGTGCCATCCTGCTTGGCGTCACTGGCTTTGCTATTTACACTTCTTTTGGCCCCCCGGCCAAGCAGCTCAGCGATCCGTTTGAAGATCACGAGGACTAAAGCGTTCTGAGCGCTCAAAGATTATTTTCCTGCGCCAATTTTGCCTTGTTAATGATAAAATTGGAGACTCCGTAGTAGCTTATGGCCGTACGCTTGTCGTAAAACGGGCATGGCTCAACTTATTGTGTCAATTTCTTGCTTCAGAACCTCTGGAGCCGTATACCGCAGAAACTAGGAACCTATGATCAAGTTGCGACTAAAGCGTTTTGGAAAGAAAAGAGAAGTCAGTTATCGTATCGTTGCGATGAAAAATACGGATCGCCGGGATGGGCGTC
>JAAHIC010000712.1 GCA_010671965.1 Leptolyngbya sp. SIO4C5 | reverse complement strand
CCCATAGCACAAGCCGAAAAATAGATCCCTGTATTGTTCTATCCATTGTCCCAAAATATTTTGTTATGCCTGCAATTTGTAGAGTAGGCAATTATGTCTAGATACCTTTTGATATTTGTCAATTTAGGTATTTACTTATCGCATCTAATATACTCAGTTTTGATAAACAATAAAAAGACTTATGAGAGTTATTAGCTACATTAAATGACTTGGTGACTGAAGATTTTTAGGAATTATCATGGATTAGGTAGGCATCATTTACTACAAGTTAAAATCAATTACTAAGGCTATAAAATTATCTTAATAATTCTCCTTTTCAAGATAATAATATCTCTTCTTATTCAATCCATGCGCGAAAAGCTTCTCCATAATCCAAAGCCTCTTGAAAAACTGCTGATACTGCTTCCAACATGCGAACATACTCACTATTCTCATATATATCAGGAAGTTCTTCAGTAGCCTTAGGATGTATAGGCTCAGCGCTCTGAATAACTTGAGATAAATGAGTTATAAATTTAACTAGTTTCTTAAGCTCTTGCGAGTCAAAATGAACATAATCGTTATTTTGCTCGGTTGAAAAGGAATAAAAATTAAGCTTCTCGGCCAAATCTACATCAATAGACTTAGCATAATCGATAATTAGTTCCCAGTGGCCTCTGGGAATATTAACGTATCGGTCATCATGCCACGGAGACGGTTCAAGTGGAAGTGGTTTGTTTTCATCTCCAGGAGAAACAAATACTTGCCAAAGTCTATTCATAAAGGATTAGCTATAGATAGTAATAATGTTACAAATTTTGTTTAACCAATTCAACAGTTTTTTCAACAAGCTCTGCTTCAGTAGCTCGCAATTGTATGCCGCGATCTGATTCGGGAGCTGGGGTCAAAGGTGTGATTTCAATTGTGTCAACTGAAACCCTACTTAAATGCTGACTTCTGAAGTTTACAAGAGAAGTTCTATGTCTATTACTTTCTTGGATATATAGCACATCAACATGATCTATCTCATCATAAGCTTTATTTCGACCGAAATGAGTCTTTGCATAAGTTATAACATCAGGGGGATTTAGAGGCATCTCAAGGAAATGGCGCAGCAATTTTTTGTCTTGCTTAACTTTAAATTGTTTTGGTTTCATCTTTGCACTCACTATTTCTTTGAGATGAGCGTTGGACAAAATTAGAAAGTCTAATTCGGGAATCTGTGATCGAATGTCATCTCCCGATTGTTTGACAAATTTGAGCTCGACTGTTTTAAGGACCGTTAATCCTGCTTCGGTGGCAAGCTCCTCAACTCCTGGCGTGCCAGCGGCTTCTACGGTATCTCCAATTTTCACTTTGGGCGCTTTCTTCTTAGTGGGGTCGCCCGTTAAATATTCTTTCGGATTGGCTAAAAACAGATCTTTGTGACCTTTCTGGTTAATTTGTTTAGCATACTGTTTTGCAACGGTCTCTAGCTCTTTTATTTCTGCATCAGTAAAAAGAACACCAGGAGGTCCATTGAGTGTCGGATTAATCTTTGCTTTGACATGATATTTATATTTTTTGTCTCGAACTAGCTCTAATTCCTTAAGTTGATATTTAGACTTAATGATAGGTAGGTTTTTTCTGACCTCTTCAAAATCATGAGTTTGCTTAATCAACGTGTCGGTCTCAGCTACAGCTTTTTTAAGCCTTTCCTTTTTATCTGAAGGAACTGAGTTCTTATTATTTTTGCCTTTCTTGCCTTTAAATAGCTTCTTCGCTTTCACCAAGACCTTATCAATTGCCTTATCGATCCGTCCGCGAATCTTTTTGACGATCTTCTGAACCTTACCAGCTAAGCCACCTACACCAGCAATAGACGCTAAAAAGCCAATCACCACAGGCAGCGACTTCACTAGAGCACCTTCGATCGCCTTTGCTACTGCACCGACTGCACCACCCGCGATCGCCTTCACTCCATCAATTACCGCCTTCATCAGGCTCATCACCTGACTACCCTGATTTACAAAGAACATGATGATGTCGTAGATCAACATGCAGGCTTTGACAAAGGCCGAAGCCGGATTCAGCAAGCCTAAAATCCACTTCACCCCGGCCTGAATTGCCTGGACAATGACCATATTCTTGATCTCATCCATCACCGTTTCTTTTAAATCGGTGAACTGATCTTGAACATAGTCCCATAGCCCTAGTGGGCCTTTCTCCTGCAGCAGAGTGAAGACTTCAAAGCTCTTCTCTGCCGCTGCTAGCACGGGTTCGCCCATAAACTTCACGGCTTTGGTACGGACATAGTTCCAGGTCATGCCTAGAATTTGAGCCACTAAGTCGAAAATGCCTGACAGACTAAAGAGATCATCCGGAATTTGAATACCGACCGCGCCCATTGCTCCCGTTAGCCAGCCAACTAAGCCGCCCTGAAGATGCTCCCAAATGTTGCCGACAAAATTGTCAAAGCCTTGCTTAATACCGCTGATTAGATTTCCTAAAAAGCCAATGGGATCCTTGATAATGCCGGTGACGGCTGAAGCCGCTCCCTTGAGTACCGACATCAGCATATTCTTGAGCTTATTAATCGTGCCGATGACGCCTGTCATGGCATCTTGCGCCTTGCTTACTAGTCCCTTATTGGCTTCTTTCAGTTCAGCAATACGCGCATCAACGGCCTGCAGCCTTTCATTGTATTTGTTAGCAAGCGAATCAATCAGTTCATTTTGCTTGTCATCGACCGACTGTTCTAAACTGTCAAACTCACTCTGAATACTAGTAGCCGCCTCTTGCCCCACAGATTGCAAGTCTTGGGGTAGCTGAGCTACATAGTCCTGCACCTGTTGACGACCGTTAGCAACTTCAGCTTTGGCATTACTCAGCTCTGTCGCAATGATGTTATCGATCAGGTCGTTAACATA
>JAAHIC010000711.1 GCA_010671965.1 Leptolyngbya sp. SIO4C5 | reverse complement strand
GCAATCAGGACAACGCTCAAAATTAAGAGGGACAGGAGTGATTTGTCCATCAGTATCCTCCGGTTTGTGGGGATCTTCACTTCCATCTTACAAATGCGAAAGTCTCCCTTTGGATCGCTGGGAACAGTCTGGAATGTAATGTCTAATATCGCAATACTTTGTAGTAAAAACGGCTTCATCTGTGAGAGTTTGCTAACTTTTGCCAGATAAAACTGAAGTGGCCGCAATTCTTGACCTAGATAGCAGTCACCGTTCAGAAGCCGGGACACTGGCGGGGGAATCTCGTGGGCAGTTAAACCTCGTCGAGTGCGCAAGTTCTGATAGCGCTAGGGTAAGCTCTAAAGCAGTTTATTTTCTCCGATATGACGTCAGTTCCTGCAGCAGCTCAGTCGCCCCTCAACCTCGAACTTGTCCGCTCGGCCTTTCCCAGTGTCGGCTCAGACTGGACTTTTTTAGACAATGCGGGCGGATCGCAGATCGCCCAGCCCGTAATCGATCGCCTCAACGAATATCTGCTGACCTCAAACGCGCAGCTAGGCGCTTCTTATGCCGTATCGCAGCTAGCCAGCCAGCGGCTGGCCCAAGCCAACCAGGCAGCCGCAACGTTCATCAATGCGGCGGATCCGGCAGAGGTGGTGATGGGAGCCTCAGCCTCTCTCTTGCTGAGAATCCTGGCCTACTGCTTGGGGCAGACCTGGCAGCCCGGCGATGAAGTGATCGTCACTAACTGCGATCACGAGGCCAATATCACCCCTTGGCTGGAGCTAGAGTCGCAAGGCATCGGGGTGAAGTTTTGGTGTTTGCGTCCGGAAACCTTGTCTTTGCATTTAGAAGATTTAGCAGCGCTGCTGACGGACAAAACCCGGCTGGTGGCTTTGACCCATACGTCTAACGTGCTGGGCACGATCAATCCGATTCGGGCGATCGCCGATCTGGTTCACAGCCACGAGGCCCTGATCTGCGTTGATGGGGTCGGCTATGCTCCCCACCGTCTAATTGACGTGCAGGCGATGGACGTAGATTTTTACGTCTTTAGCTATTACAAAGTCTACGGGCCGCACCATGCCCTGCTCTACGGCAAGCGCAAACATCTGCTGCCCCTCCCCAGCTTCAACCACAGCTTCATCGGGCGCGACAGTCTGCCCTATAAGCTTCAGCCCGGCGGCGCTAACTATGAGCTGTCCTACAGCACCCTGGGCATTTTGGATTATTTAGAGCAGTTGGTTGCTGACGCGGAGATCCCTCACCAGCGCGATCGCCTAGTGGAGGCGTTTGCGCGCATCAGCCTGCATGAAGAAGCCCTGAGCGATCGCCTGCTGCGCTTTTTGACCCATCAGCCCAACGTCAAAGTCATCGGTGAAACTAGCCCCGATCGCCAACTGCGAGTCCCGACCATTGCCTTCACCGTCGCCCATACCGACAGCGCCACGATTCCGCCCCAGCTAGATCGCCATCAGATTGGCCTTCGCTACGGCGACTTTTACGCCAAGCGCCTGATTCAAGACTTGGGGCTGGCCGCCCAAAACGGCGTGGTGCGCCTCAGCTTAGTACACTACAACACCCTAGAAGAGTGCGATCGCCTAATTGAGCTATTGGAACCCCTGTTGGCAGGTTGACACGAGAGGAGACGGGGCGGCTCTCTTAACCCTAATTTTCTTCGCTAGCTAGCGAATAGACCTGACCGTCAATCAGCAGGCGGGTAATGCCCTTGGCATGGAGATAGCGACCAGTTTTATGCAGAATTTCGCCATCTGGGATCTTAACCACGCGCTGATTGCGCCGTGAAAAGCGCCGGGCTACCCGGTGGTTATCGAAGATAGGCAGCGTGCGCTCGTCGATTTCACTTTCCGGAATTTGGCCCAGTTCGCCAAACTCTCGCAGCGGGCGGGTGATTAAATCGGCAATGCGATCGACAACGAGATAGCAGGTTTTGGGCAAGCTGGCCTCGGTGAGGGGGACAATTTCGATGGCAGCATTTCCCTGCAAATGGGGCTGTAGCGCTTCATCGTTCTCATCCCAATCGTCACCGTCATCTTCGTCGTCTTCGTCTAAGTCGTCTCCATAGTCGTCATCTGGAGTTGGCAGTTCCTCGTCCTCGTCCTCCTCGTCAACTGCGGTGGCTGGCTGGGCTGTTTTGCCTTTGAGTTCAGGGGCTGCAGGGGCAGCTTCAGCCTGCTTGTCGGCGTCCGTCTTGAGGATGGGAGCGGCAGTCTGCTTGTCGCTGTCCGTTTTTAACAGGGGTAGCTGAGTGCTGTCTTCCTCACTCTCTTCTGGACTGCGAGAGCGTCGCCGGCGGCGGGGCACTGATATTTCTGTCGGCGGAATCTCGACGGTTTCAATCGGTTCGCCGCCCGGTTCAGGGCTGCTAGCTGTCTCAGCGGCAGAAGCGGCGACGCTGGCCTCTTCGCTGGGAGGTTCAGGGACTGATTCTGCTGGCGTCTTTGATTTGAGCTTAGGTTTAGCCGGACTTTGCTTCGTCGTCGGTTTCTCGGTTTCTGGCTCATCGCTAGGGGTAGCCGCTGCGACGGTAGCTTCCTCTGCCGCTGGTGGCGGAGATGCTTTTTTGGTATCCTTTTTAGCCGTCTTTTTCTTATCCGTTTTGGTCGCGGTTGGCTGTTTGGCGGCAGGTTCTGGCTCAGAGGGCTTAGGAGCCGGGGCCGGCTCGCTAGACGAGCGCTTTTGCTGAATTAGGGCGCTATATTCTTCGGCGGGTAGCGAACTTTTGAGGACGCGACTGATGGTGCTATTGCTCACTCCAAAGCGATCGCCAATGGTAGAGGTGGTTTCTCCTGGCTGCTTGTAGATTTCAATAATCGCCTGCTTGTCTGCGTCTGATAGTTTGCTTGGAGCCATGCTGACCGTAATCCCTGCACTGCTGAATCTTGTCTGCTCT
>JAAHIC010000710.1 GCA_010671965.1 Leptolyngbya sp. SIO4C5 | reverse complement strand
CGTTTAGTCTTCCGATCTTGTTTACCAGCGGCGCTACCGAAGCCGACAACTTAGCAATTAAAGGAGTCGCCGAAGCTTATTTTAATCAGGGTCGGCATATTATTACGGTGCGAACAGAGCACAGTGCTGTACTGGATCCTTGCCGCTACTTGGAAACCTTGGGCTTTGAGGTGACTTACCTGCCGGTTCAGCCAGACGGTTTGATTAGATTGGAAGCTTTAGAAGCAGCGCTGCGAGAAGATACGGTTTTAGTCTCTGTGATGGCCGCCAACAATGAAATTGGCGTTTTGCAGCCATTGGCCGCTATTGGTCAGCTTTGCCATGACCGACAAGTTCTATTTCATACTGACGCGGCTCAGGCATTGGGCAAAATTCCCTTAGATGTCCAGGCGATGAATATTGATCTGATGTCGATGACGGCCCATAAGATTTACGGACCGAAAGGCATTGGCGCGCTTTACGTCAGGCGGCGTCAGCCACGGGTACAGCTAGCACCGCAGCTCCACGGAGGCGGGCAAGAGCGGGGTCTGCGAGCGGGAACGCTATATCCGCCGCAGATTGTAGGCTTTGCTAAAGCAGTTGAACTGGCGATCGCTGAGATGACCATAGAGACTGAGCGGCTGACTGCGCTGCGCGATCGCCTTTGGCAACAGCTTCAATCCCTTTCCGGCATCGATCTCAACGGTCATTCTTGCCAGCGGCTAGCAGGTAATCTCAACGTCAGCTTTGCGGGGGTAGACGGTCAAGCTCTGCTGCTAGGACTGCGATCGAGGGTTGCTCTCTCTTCTGGAGCAGCCTGTAGCACAGCCAAAACGGAACCGTCTCACGTACTTAAGGCGCTAGGGCATACAGACGCGCTAGCCTATGCGTCGCTAAGATTTGGTATTGGGCGCTTCAATACGCAGGCAGAGATTGACCAGGTTGCCAAGGCTGTTATTGAGACGGTTGAAGCTTTGCGGGAAGCGCGAACCGTACCTGCTAGCTGAGCGGCTACGGTCAGTGGCTGTCTCTCTGCCTTATAAGAAAGCTAGTTGAAGCTGGAGAGACGTTGTTTGAGATATCGCCAAATTCGGAAACAAGACGGCGTTACCAGGTAGAGCAAAAAGATTAAATTAGCTGTTTGTTCAAAGATCTGAAACTGCTGAGCATAGTAGCGATCGTCCCAGTAGCTGACCGCGCTTTGAAAGCGAGTCTGCCAGTCTAAGGGAAATAAAAGCAGGGGGCCATCGTCAACGTGGGTCAGAATATCTACGCCAGAGTGCAGCAGGCAGGCCAGCAAGAACCAAAACAGCCAGCGCGATCGCGAGTTAATACGCCGCCGCGATCGCCAAACAATAGCCAGACCTATTAGTAACACTAGAGGCGAGTGCAGCAAATTGTGAGCGACAATCCAAAGCGGATGATTGAAGAAAAGCTCGTCAAACATATAGCGAAAGGCATCACCTGCTGACCAGCCCAAAATGTAGCGGTAGTAGATCATGCCGCCAATTGAAAGCAGCCACAGGGGCAAATCAGGTGCAACTGACCCTAGCAAAAAGGCGCTTTTAACAATTGGAACGCGGGGATTTCCCTTTTCTAGGGCAGCCGTCATTAAAAAGTGCGAGGGCGTATTCATGGCAACCTCTTTTGAGGGGAATTTTTGCTTGAACCTAAGTTCTAAAGGCGAGGGATTCAACTGGCTATATTACAAACCTTTTTGGAATATCACACCTGATTCAGCGATAAGCAGCCATATTGGGACAGGCATGACAATTTTTTACCAACCATCGGGTGTTGAGCATTCTAGGTACCGACATCCAGTAAAGTTGTTGAAACTACTGTCTATAGCCCACAGCATTGAGCGAAAAGCGAGGGCGCCTCTAATTCCTGTAGATCCAGCACAGTTGTCAGCTTTTGGGGAGCAATTGCTTATGTCCAATACTGAAAATCTTGAAAAACTAGCAGGTGTTCTGAATCGCGCTAGCCAACAGGGAAAAGAAGGCTTTGTTAGAATGCTTTGGGGCAATCAGCCTGCGGACGTGCAGTCTCAGCTAATGCCGTTGCTGGTGGCAAAGACACTGCAGGCAATAGAAACTCAGTCAGAATAGACTTTACTTTAGACAGGATTGACTCATAGAGAAGCTGTTTTGGAGGCAGAACGACTCCGCATCAAGGCAGCTACCAGTTCTTTGATCCGAATGGGCTTACTGACATAGTCATCCATGCCTGCTTGGAGACATTTTTCGCGATCGCCCTGCATGGCACTTGCGGTCATCGCAATAATTTGGGGCTGTGACTGACTTGCTATTACTCGACGAATTGTTCTGGCCGCCTCAAACCCGTCCATCTTGGGCATATGAATGTCCATCAGCACAATATCGTAAGGCTGTTGCTCAAGCGCGGCGATCGCTTCAAGGCCGTTACCCACAAGCTCAGCTTTATAGCCCATTCGGGCAAGAACGTGGGTGATCAGCCGCTGATTGACTCGGTTGTCTTCCGCAACCAGTATTTTTAACGGCAGACGTTCAGCTAGCTGCTGATCGATTGCTTTTGTATGATTGGCGGGCGGCTGCTCTAGAGTGCTACCTGTCAAAACCTGCACTAGAGTGTCATAGAGCTGGAACTGTCTGACAGGCTTATATAGCTGCGCTGCAAAAACAGTTTTATTAACTTCTGAGGTTGTGTCTACTTGGTACAGAGGCAAGCCAATCGAAGTTAGCATGATCAAAGGCAGATCCCTGCCCTGAGAGCATTGGCGAATCTGAGTGGCTAGCATCAGACCGTCCATTTCTGGCATTTGCATATCTAAAATGCCTAAATCAAAAGGCTCAGACGTTTTTAAAAGTTCCAGCGCCTCTTGACCGGAACAAGCCAGCACAGGCTTGGGAAATGGAGCCTGTACTGGCTTGTTCCGGTCAAGAG
>JAAHIC010000071.1 GCA_010671965.1 Leptolyngbya sp. SIO4C5 | reverse complement strand
TGGAAAACCGCCTTTGAGCCTCAACGGCGGTTTTCCAAGTCTTGATTAAGAAATGATACTCCCCCAAAATCTATCTAGAGATTTATCTAGCTAAGACAAAAAATAGTTCTTTTGTCAGGCGTTAATTCTGTAGGTGTTTTAGTAAATTTGGCCGTAATCTGTTTTGAAGTCTATTTTTGCAGTTATTTCATCAATCACTTACTTACTTAGGAAATACATAGCGGCAATTTTCCACCGCCATTCTAGAGACAAGTCGAAGTGAAGAGTGGGCGGTTAATGAAGTGACAATAAATTACGTTTTTGCTTTTTTGCTAAATAATGATTGCAGTTTTGAGTTTAGTTAGACCAATCATGCTAATTGACAGCCCCCTACTCTGTCTGGCTTATCCGTTCAGGGAGGTGCGTTGAATGGGATCTCAAGAGCAAACGATTGGTCAGCTCGAACGGGATTTATCACAGAAGCTGCAGGCGCTTTATCGTAATCGACTGGGACACCGCGTAGGTAAAGTGACCTGCCAGATGTTCGAGCAGAAGTTGGCGATCGTGCTTGAAGACTCCCTGACCCTGCCAGAGCAGCTGATTGTGGAAGATGGCAGCACTGAGCTGGCTGATGAAATTCACGGACAAATCGAGCGCCTGCTGCGGCCTGAGATCAAGCAGCTCATTGAGACGATTTTTGCAGTTGAAGTCCTGGATCTGCTGTCAGATGCCAAACTCAGCACCGGGCGCACAGGCATGATAGCTATTCTGGACAAAGTTCCAGACGTGCGAAATCCTGATGCAATTCCCAAGATTAAGAAAAAGGCGGCAACTTAGCCAGTGAACTGGATCGATTGAATTGAACTCAGCTAACCCAAAGAGGCTAACAGCAATCTAATTGTAGGAAACTAGGCAGCAATAGTAGAATTAGGGAGTTAAGCGTAAACAGCTTAATCTCGGCTAGCGCCGCCATGTGTAGCTGAACCCTAAAGCGTTTCCATTTTAGGCATTGCAGTAAACTTCATTTTGCGCCTACAAGTGAGCTTTAAGCGATCGCCTTTACCCAGATATCCCCTGATTTTTCCACTATGGACAACATCCGAATCGTTTTGATAGAAGATCATGACTTAACCCGCGTCGGCCTCAAAGCTGCAATGCAGCAGCAGCCTGACATGAGCGTAGTGGGAGAAACAGGCAATGGTAAGGCTGGACTCAGCATTTTGCGGGAAATCCAGCCAGATATAGCCGTAGTGGATATCGGTCTGCCTGATATTGACGGCGTGGAGCTAACTCGGCAGTTCAAGGAAAGTCAGGGAGAGGCTGAGACCAAAATTTTGATCCTGACGATGCACGATAACGAGGAAGCAGTGATGGCCGCCTTTGCGGCTGGGGCTGACTCTTACAGCGTCAAGGATGTAGACATTGAGCAGCTAATTGAGGCAATTCGCGTCACCCACGCGGGCAATGCCTGGATTGATCCGACCATTGCTCGCATTGTTCTCAATCAGGCCCAGCAGCAGCAGGTAGAAATTGCCAGTTCCGGCGACGCTGCCGATGCGGAAAATTCCAAGGCCGACTACGAGCAGGTATTAGCGGCCTATCCGCTTACAGAGCGGGAGCTAGAGGTTTTAGAGCTAATCGTAGCGGGCTACAGCAACGCGGCGATCGCCGAAGAACTCTACATCACGGTCGGCACGGTCAAGACCCACGTTTGCAACATTCTCAATAAGCTCAGCGCCAGCGATCGCACTCAGGCTGCCGTCCGTGCCCTGCGGACTGGACTGGTTAGCTAGCCGTTTTGCGGCTGATACGCTAATAAGTCGCAAGAGGGATGTATCGTCAGCAACAGTTTCGTAACCTGAGCTTAAAGGTTGATATATAAGGATTTAACCTATGAACTTATTTATGCAAACTGCTGAATCTACGGCGCTACCCATATCGCTGGGTATGATATTTTTTATTGGTTTTGTGGCAGCAGTCGTTCTAGGTTCAATTGCCTGGTACAACTCGAAGCGCCCAGCAGGTTGGGAAGACAAAGAGCGTCCTGACGTTGTGCCCAAAATTGACAAATAATTAATCGCTGACTCTTCTAAGTGAATCATTCAAAGACGCAGTTACATCGCGTCTTTTTTTTGGCTTTTTCCTGGCTGAGTTTAGATTTGCCGCCCGCTGGTAGCGATCCACGGGGGGGAATCAGCCAAAGAATTTGGGATTACGTCTCCTGGGAGATGTGCGAACTATTAATAAGACGAATAATAAGCTATGTGAACTACTTTACTTAAACGACCCAACAGTCAAACCTGTCGGCCCTGTTCCAGAGCAACTAGATCACACCTAAGGTAAGCGTTTTTCAATTTTATGGCAACTGTTCGATACTCTACGGATTCAGTACGTAACTATCTCAAAGAGATTGGTCGTATTCCTTTGCTTACCCACGAGCAGGAGATTTCCTACGGTAAGCAGGTGAAGCGTCTAATGGCCTTGGAAGCCGTCCGAGACTCGTTTGCTGAGGAGAAAGAGCGTCAGCCCTCCTTAGCTGAATGGGCAGAAGCCGCTAAGGTGTCAGAGACGGAATTAGCGCAAGTCGTCGAGAAAGGTGAGTCTGCCAAGAAAAAAATGGTGGCCGCCAACCTGCGTCTTGTGGTTTCCATCGCCAAAAAGTACACCAAGCGCAACTTAGATCTGATGGATCTGGTGCAGGAGGGCACCATTGGCCTGCAGCGAGGCGTTGAGAAGTTTGATCCAGCCAAAGGCTATCGCTTTTCTACCTATGCTTACTGGTGGATTCGTCAGGCCATGACCCGCGCCTTGGCAGAGAAAAGCCGTACCATTCGCCTGCCCATTCACATCAACGAAACGCTCAACAAAATCAAGAAAGCTCAGCGTACCCTGGCCCAAGAACTAGGGCGCTCAGCCACCGTTTCCGAGCTGGCCGAACATCTAGAGCTTTCTAACAAGAAGGTGCGGCAATATCTCGGCTATGCCCGTCAGCCCCTGTCGCTGGAAACGCGCATGGGCGACAACCAGGACACCGAACTGGGAGATTTGTTAGAAGACCCCGATTCTTCCCCCGAAGACTTTACGATCCAGACCAATCTGCAGCAAGATTTGCGCGAGATGATGTCTGGACTGACGCCGCAGCAACGGGAAGTGCTGGCGTTGCGATTTGGCCTAGAAGATGGCCGCGAGCTATCACTGGCTAAAGTGGGTAAGCGGCTCAACATCAGCCGCGAGCGCGTCCGGCAGCTACAGCAGCAGGCGGTGAAAAAGCTGCGTCAGCAAAGCGGCAATCTCAAAGAGTATCTGGTAGCCCTCTAGTAGGCGCAGTTTAGGCAGGTTGCCATTCGGTGCTGAGGGTACAAGCGGTGAAGCTTCATCCTGGTATTGCGGTAAGACAGGCTAGGGTGAAGCGATCGCCTAACAATTGAGTCCATTAAAAAACTATTTTTATCAATCTAAGCTGTAACTGTTTATTTTTACAGAGGTGACATTATGACACTTGGCAAACATCGGCGCGCGATTGGCGTTTTTTCTCGCGAACGCGATGCTCAATATGCTTACGAAGATCTCAAACAGTCAGGCTTCCCTGTTGATCATGTTTCGGTCGTAGCGAAACAGCCTACTGAAAACTCCACAGCCGGGAAAGACCTCACCCAAGAGCCAGGGCATGAGACGGGCAAAGGGGCCGCAGTGGGAGCCGTCACTGGCACAACGCTGGGACTGCTGGGCGGATTACTGGCGGGTGTAGCGACATTTGCCATACCGGGCGTGGGCGTTTTTATTGGGGCGGGCACAATTGCCACAACTCTAGCCACAACGCTGGCAGGCGGCGGCATTGGTGCTGTTTCTGGGGGCTTGGTTGGAGCGCTAGCAGGCTTAGGCATTCCAGATGACCGGGCCAAGGTTTACAGCGATCGCCTGTCTCAAGGGGACTATCTAATTGTGGTAGAAGGGACGGCTGACGAAATTTTACGAGCACAGTCAGTGCTGTTTAACCACCCAGGACTGGAAGAATGGGGTGTCTATGATGCCGACAGCGATCGCCCCCGGCAGGTTGATTTAGCAAGCGAAGTCCGCAGTGACTCTCAGCATTCACGGCCCTAGCCGCGGTTGAATACTATCGAAACAGACTAGTAAGTCTCGGTGTTGGCATTAGAGCTGTTTGACTCCTCGGCGGCCTGAGCCTGTGATTTAAGCATCTGCTCTAGCGATCGCAGCCGCCCGTCGTAAGCCTGCTTAAAATCAGTAATTTGCTGCACTAACAGGCGCTGCTGCTGCTTCAGCCTTTCTGCCATCTGCTGGTCTAAGTCCAACCGAAACTGCTGCAAAGCGGCATCAAGCTGAGCCGGATCTAGCGTCGGCTGAGGTGGCGGGGTGATGGGGGCTGACAGCGTGGCCGTCAGTTCGCTGCTGTTGCCCACAGTTGCTGGCTGAACAGAGTTGGCTACCGTGGGTTCATCTTCAGGCCAGTCCACTGAGGAGGCAGTCTCTGATTCCGAGGCAGGTTGAGCTAGCTGCATCACTTCAATCCGGGCCTCATACTCCTCTCGCACCTGTTCGATCCGCTCAGCTAGCTGATCCTGATAGTGTTCAATTGTTTGGGCCAGCTCAGCCTTATAGCTCTGCCGCATCTGGTGAGCGTTTTCGTTTATATGCTGTACCTGAGTCTGATCAAGCTGTTCGTGCTGTCGCTGCAACTGCTGCAGCATTTTCCTTTGTTTCCAAATTCGCTGCTGCTGTAGCCAATAGACAACCAGAGCAATCAGCAGTCCTACCAAGAAACCCAAGAGCACGTTCGCAGTCAGAAACAAAAACGAATTCATAGCATTTGCTCCTCAGTGGCCTAACCCGTAACCACTGCTTCAGTCTACCTGGGGTCTGCGCTTTGAAACAGGGCTTAAAATGCTTCTAGAAAATCATCGTTTACAATGGCTTTAGAATGATATCAAAGGCCGTTCAAACTCTTCTAGCATATGACTCATTTTTCTAGCCATTTGCGCCAGCAAGTGCTGAGCTGGCTAGATGAAAATGTACCGCTACCTAGAATCAGGCATGTGCTGCGGGTTGAGCAACTAGCCGTCGAGCTAGCTCAGCATCATGGTTGCAGGGTTGAGCAGGCTGCCCAAGCTGGCCTGATGCACGACTTAGCCAAATATTTTCCGGCAGAGCGCCTGCTGCGCATGGCTCAACAAGCCAACTTAAGCCTTGATCCGGTGGCGATCGCTAACCCGCACCTGCTTCATGCGGAAATCGGCGCTATCGTAGCAGAAGAGGTGTTTGATCTTAAAGATGCCGTGGTTTTAGCCGCCATTCGCAATCACACGCTAGGCGCGCCCAACATGGACGCCATTAGCTGTGTTGTCTTTTTGGCCGACGCGCTAGAACCAGGTCGCGGGCAACAGAGTGACCTAAATCGGCTCAGGCAGCTATGTTATGAAAACCTGTTTCAGGCTGTCTATGAAACCTGTGAACATACTCTCACGCAGCTAATCCGGTCAGGAAAGCTGATTCATCCCCGTGCTGTCCGCACGCGCAATTGGTTTCTACAGGCCAGTCAGACGCATCCGGAGACGACTCGTTTATCCATTGGATGAACGGGCTTTGATGATTGATGAACCGTAATTAGAGCTGAATTGAGGAAATGTAATTTTAATGGCAGATCGTCCTAACTTTTTCACCGCTGAGCGCTTAGCAACCCCAGAAGCCCACTCCGCTACTGATGCGGCCTCTTTAGAAACGGCTAAGCAGCTTGCTATGGACATTGCTCACGCTGCTGACGATCGCAAGGCAGGCAACATTAAGATTCTTCAGGTAGCTGATGTCTCTTATCTGGCTGATTTCTTTGTGATTGTGACCGGCTTTTCCAACGTGCAGGTGAGAGCGATCGCGCGATCAGTTGAAGAAAAAGTAGAAGAAAACTGGCAGCGGCATCCGCTGCGAACTGAAGGCACAACTGATAGTAGCTGGATTCTGCAAGATTACGGCGAAGTGATTGTGCATATCTTCTTGCCCCAAGAACGTGAATTTTATGACCTAGAGGCTTTTTGGGGCCATGCTCAAGAAGTTGCCTTTGAGCCATCTACGGGGGCCGCTCAGAGTCGCTTGCACTAATTTTCTTTATTTTTAACAATAAAGAAAGGATGTCCATGCCTTGCCCTGGCGCTTGAATCATATGAAGCCTAGATCTACTCGCTGCCCGGTTCCCCCTGAACAGCAGCCGATTAATGAATATCAGCACATTCGCGGATCTTGGTTTTACAGTTGGGCTGCGCGCGATCTGCGGGGCTTTATTGTGCCTATTTTGATCTTATGGCTCATTAGCTGGCTGGTGAGCGGCCCTGTTTCGGCGGCCAGTTTCCCACCGCATAAAGTGCTGCCTAAGTTCCTAATTAGCGGTTCGGCTGGAGCGATTCTGCTCCCCACTTTGGCGCTGCTGCAGCTCTATGTGGGCTGGATTCATGTGGGTAACCGCTTAAAAGCGAAAACCGTACCCTATGAAGAGTCGGGCTGGTATGACGGTCAGGTTTGGCTAAAGCCGGAGGAAGTCGCTACTCGCGATCGCCTGATTGTAGACTATCAGGTACGGCCCTTGCTCAGGCGGATTCAGGCTTCTCTGGGAATTCTGGCGAGCTGCCTGCTAGCGGGGAGCCTGATTTGGCAGTTTGTATAAAGGTCATTGTGTTTATGACATTAATGTGTAAGAGTCTTAGCCATGACTAAGGCCAAACGGACTCAAACAGCAGAAATTAAAGTTCAGCTATTGCGAGAGGGAATACCTGAGTCAGTACACCGAGCCCAGGCGGTCGTCTGCGATAGCCGGGGGCGAGTCTTGTCAGTCGCAGGCAATGCTGAAACGGCCACCTTTATTCGCTCCGCCCTGAAGCCCTTCCAGGCTCTATCGGTCACTAAAACCGGCACGGTTGAGCGCTACGGTCTCACCGATCGCGACTTGGCTATCATCTGCAGCTCCCATCGGGGCTTGATGGAGCAGGTTAGGCAGGTTTTCAATATTCTTTGGCGCAGTGATGTAGATCCGACCCTGTTGCAGTGTCCAGTCCCTGAGGGCAAGCGCAGCCCTTTACAGCACAACTGCTCCGGTAAACACGCCGGGATGCTGGCTGTGTGTCAGCAGCGCAAATGGCCGCTCAATACCTATCTCCAGCGCAGCCACCCGCTGCAGCAGCTCATTTTGCAGCAGGTGGCGGAACTGCTGGGCATGCCTGCTGACGAGTTTATCTGTGCTCATGATGACTGCGGCGCACCGACTTACTTTATGCAGATTGGGCAGATGGCGACGCTGTTTGCCAAGCTGGCTTCAGGCGATAGCGTCGATATGGAACGCATTGTGCGAGCAATGACCAGCTATCCGGCCTTGGTGGCGGGACATGAAGCGTTTGACACGGATTTGATGCGGCTGACAGAAGGTGAAATTGTCAGCAAGTCGGGGGCTGAGGGCATTCAGTGTGTCGGCCGGGTTGGGGCTGGCTTAGGGCTGGCCGTCAAAGTGATGGACGGAGCTAAACGGGCTAAGTATGCGGTTGCCATCCACTTACTGAAGCAGCTCGGCTGGATTACCCCCTCAATCGCTGAGAACTTAGCGGAAACCTATTTGGTTTTGGGCGATTTTAAGCGGCTCGATGTCATGGGTGAGATTGAAATCCTTTAGTTTTCGCCCTGAAAAGAAATTGTTGTCGTTTTGACCAAAGTTCAGCTATAGTGGGAAATACGTCGCGGGGTAGAGCAGTCTGGTAGCTCGTCGGGCTCATAACCCGAAGGTCGTTGGTTCAAATCCAGCCCCCGCCACCAAATAAAACAAAAGCCCTTAGATACTTCATCTAAGGGCCTTTGTTTTGTCCGATAGGTTTAGCTTCATGCGCTATAAAAACTCAGCCATACGCTGAACGGCAGCTTCTAAAATATCCGGCGGGTGCACCAGGGCAAAGCGCACATAGCCTTCCCCAGATTTGCCAAAGCCAATGCCGGGAGAAGCAGCTACGCCGGTTGTCTTAACCAGTTGAGTACAAAAGCCAATAGAATTCTGGCTCCAGGGATCCGGCAGCTTAGCCCAAATGTACATCGTGGCGGTTGGCGTGGGCACCGACCAGCCAATTTTGTGTAGAGCTTGCACAAAGCGATCGCGTCGCTGCTGAAAAGTCTCTACTGCCTGACGAACCGAATCTTGAGGGCCAGAAAGCGCCGCGATCGCGCCGTTGAGAATGCCGCGATACTGGTTGAAGTCGATGCAGGCTTTCACCTGCCGCAGGGCCTGAATCACCTGGGGGTTGCCGATGGCATAGGCAACGCGAAAGCCCCCCATGTTGTAAGACTTAGACAGGCTGAATAGCTCCACGGAAACTCGCTTTTGCGGATCTGCCTCCAACACAGAGGGGGCATGATCGCGGTCAAAGACCATGTCGGTATAGGGAAAGTCATGCACCAGCACCAGTCCATGTTGCTGGCAAAAATCCACGGCCTGTCGGAAAAAGTCGAGGGAAGCGACTGCCGTTGTTGGGTTATGGGGATAGCTCAACACCATCAGCCGCGACTGGGCTAGAACAGGCTCCGGAATTTCCGCGAAAACGGGCAGGAAGTCGTTTTCAGCCCGCAGGGGCATGGGATAAATCTGGCCGTTAGCCAAATAGACGCCGCCCGCGTGGGAAGGGTAGCCCGGATCCATCAGCAGGGCAAAATCCCCCGGATTGAGAATAGCTAAAGGTAAATGGGCTGTCCCTTCCTGGGAACCAATCAGGGCCAGGACCTCAGTCTCTGGATCGACTTCGATACCAAACTTATCGGTATACCAAGCAGCCGCAGCCTGCCGGAATGGCCGCGTACTGTGAAACAGAGAATAACCGTGTGTGCTGGGATCTTGGAGCGACTGGGCGATCGCTGCTAGCACATGGGGCGGGGCAGGCAGATCGGATGAGCCAAGCGACAGGTCAATAATAGTTTGTCCCTGAGCTATAGCTTCAGCCTTGGCCTGATCCATATCGGCAAAAACGTTGGCTTGAAGCGGTTGAAGTCGCTGAGCAATCTGCATGATAACTATGATGGGGGAGACTAAGCGGGCGAAGAGACATGCGCTTCGAGCAGTTGCTGAATTTGAGGCTTGCTGATGGCCCCTTCGCTGTCGGCTACAACTTCTCCTGCCTTGAAAAGCCGTAAAGCGGGTACCCCTTCTACGTTGTAGGTGGCAACGGCTTCAGGATTAGGATCTACTTCCATCTTAACGATTTTGAGGCGATCGCCATATTCGCTAGCCAGATCGCCCATGATGGGAGACATCAAACGACAGGGGCCGCACCAAGAAGCCCAAAAGTAAACCAGTACAGGTTCGCTGGCCTGCAGGACCTCGAACTGAAACTCGTTATCTTGAATGACGGTAGGTTCGTGACTCATGATGCTTAGTGCGTAGTGTGATTAAGAAACGATCGCTTCTCCAGCTTATATCGAGTCTGAGTCAGGCCAAAAGTAAGCACGACAATTTAGGCTCAAGACTGCCACCTGGCTGACCAGCCCTTCCAGGGTTACGTCGCCGTTCTAAATTCCAAGACGACAAGAAACGGGTAGCAGCCAAAAATGCTGTTACCCGCTGACGTCTTGATTGAGGCGCAGAACTCATGGATCTTTTAAATCTTTGAGTCTGTACCCAGTATTAGAGCTGATCGAGCTGGGACTTCAGCGCTTCTAGCTCAGCATCTACGGCTTCGTCCTTAGCATCGTCTTTGGGTTCTGTAGCGGGCGTATCAGCAGCGGGCAGAGCACCCTGGTCGGGAGCCGCGCCACCGAGTACCTGAGCCTTCATTGCGGCTAGCTCATCATCGACATCATTACCCGCTTCTAAGGCAGCAAACTGACTTTCTAAATCAGCTCCAGCCAGTTCGTGAGCCGCCTGTGACCGAGCTTCTAGCTGCAAAATCTTTTCTTCCATGCGATCGAAGGCACCCATCGCACTGCCAGTACTCATGCGGCCCATCGTATTCTGCAACTGCTCGTTAGCCTTAGCCGCGCTGGCCCTAGCTTTGAGCATGTCTTTTTTGGTTTTGGCCTCAGAAATTTTGCTCTCTAGGGCAATGAGATTTTTCTTCAGCGTGTCTACTGTAGCCTCTTGCTGATCGAGCTGCGCTTTGAGAGCGGCTGAGGTTTCTGACTGCGCTTTTTTGCGGACTAAGGCTTCGCGGGCTAAGCTTTCATCTCCCTTCTGGATGGCTAGCTGTGCCCGCTGCTGCCAGGTGTTGGCCTCGGCCTGAGCGCGATTTTGCTGCTGCTGCACGCGCTTCTGACTGGCGATCGCGCTGGCAACCGCCTGGCGCATCTGCACCAAATCTTCCTGCATATCAATGATGGCCTGATCCAAAATCTTTTCAGGATCCTCAGCAGCACTGACCGCCGCATTCAGATTGGAGCGAACAACTCGGCTCACGCGATCGAATAAACCCATGACTCTATTTATCCCTTCTAACTCTGATGTTCTCTCATAAGACAACTGGCAAGCCTTTTGCGATAGCTTGCTTCAGCCGCAGCAAGCCCCAAAGAGGCATCTAGGGCTATGGAACAGTCTTAGCACATTTGAGAGGGGATGGCGGCGATCGCGCAGGGTGGCTTTATGTTTAGCTAAATAGGGGAGGCGTCTTAAGTCTAAAAGCGGCTGTCTGCAGCACCTAACAAAATACTCTCAATAAAGGTTATGTGTTGTTTGCTACAGTCTGCTTCTATGGCATAGACAAGCTAGAGGCCGGCAGAAGTCCTGTATTTGGGCATAACGGTCACCGACTGTAGCGGTTTTTGAGGACATCTATAGGACTGCTCGGCCAGTTTACCAAGTATCCGTATCTCAAATTCAATCAGTTATCAAATAAAGGCTTTATCTGCAAACATACTGAGTCATCATTTAAGCCAAAAGCTTGTGAAGATTGTCTAATAAATTATCAACATCAACTCGAATATAAAGACTTGATGAAATGAATGTATAGATAACTTGAATCTTGCAATCTAAACGGCAGACATAAAATTTTTCGGAGGCATTTTGCGGTTTGATTGAACTGTGGTGTATCTGCTGTAGCCCAATAGAATAGGGCATTTTATCATTCCGCTCTACTTTTAAGGCATTGACCCAGGTAATATTTATTGCTTAGTGATTTGACCCAATTCGCGGTAAATGCTGATAAAAATGCGTTTTGAGAAGATGGTTTCAGCTATTTAGCGGATTCTTACTTGAAATGAGTAATGTTAGTTTTTAGATATAAATAAGTCTTGAATTTTCAAAGTGAAAAGTTCCTACTTCAGGATTTCAATTCTAGCCAGTAGGATCCACACTTTTCCCTTAGGACTCGGTTAACAGCTCATTGGTTTTTGAAGAATGAACAGTTCGCTTAATCCAACTCCTGATGATATGCCCGGTGTATATGAGTGTGAAATCCACCTCAAGTTTCGCCTGATTGAAGAGAACTTGCCTGTTCGCGATCGCGAACAGCTCATTCAGCTACTGGTTGATGCTTTTGCTTATGGCAGCGATGACTATCTAGAAACGCTTCACACCGATGTTCAGGTGCAACAGCTTTCTGAGCTAGAGGCTTCCCCCCAGCTTCGTCGTCAGCTTAA
>JAAHIC010000709.1 GCA_010671965.1 Leptolyngbya sp. SIO4C5 | reverse complement strand
TTTGAGAGAACTTATTTACGTTTATCTTTGCTACTGACTTTAACCTCTTCCTTTTGTCTGGCTTCTAAGAAACACTTTTTTTGTTTCTCTTACATACTGTTTTAGCGCTGCAATAGTGCCCTGTTGACATGTTTATGCCACTTGTTACAGTGGCTATATTTGCTGATATTCACTCAAAGCATTGAAGAGAAAGGACTTGAAGACCACTATTTAACTCCAACTAAAGAGTTTTGCCCCTCACAAAACAGGGCTTTTTGCTGTTCCAGTTGCTGAGTTGTCTACAGTCAAAGAATTTGATGGGCTATTGGTGGGTTAGATCAGCTGCCTGACTCAGACGCTCACCGCGTCGATATCAGGCCGGTGGTCCAGTACCGCCTCAGCTTCACTGCCAGAGCTTGATGCCGCCAAGCAGCCCTAGCTGATTAGAAACGATGGTGACGTTCTCCGGCAGCTCAAAGCTGATCTTATCTGTTTCGCCGCCGCCAATATAAAGGTGGTCGTAGTTAAATAAATGCTGGATCTGAGCGATCGCCTTTTTCAGACGCTTGTTCCATTTCTTCTGTCCCGCTTTCTCTAAAGCCGCCCGCCCTAGCTGCTCCTCGTAGGTTTTGCCTTTGCGGAAGGGATGATGAGCTAGTTCCAGATTGGGGACAAGCCGACCGTCCACAAATAGGGCCGAGCCAAAGCCTGTGCCCAGCGTGAGTACCAGCTCTACTCCTTGCCCTTGGGTAGCTCCCCAACCCTGAATATCAGCATCATTGGCAATCCGCACAGGCCGCTTCGTCACCTGCTCTAGTGCCGTCTGTAGGTTGTAGCCCTGCCAAGCCCCGTCTAAATTAACGGCAGTAAGCGTCAGGCCGCTGCGGATAACGCCAGGAAATCCCACCGCTACGCGGTCAAAGTCGCCCTGCTCTGCCGCTAAGTGAGAAACGGTTGCTACTATCGCCTCTGGCGTAGCGGGATGGGGCGTATCAATCCGCAGGCGATCGGTGACGGGTTGGCCTTGACTGTCTAATACCAGCGCTTTGATGCCGCTGCCGCCAATGTCCACAGCCAGAGTTTTAGTCGCCACTGGTTTCACATCTGCTTTTGCCTGCGAGGATGACTTACGGCGACTAGCAACTTTCTTAGTTCTGGTGGATGTGGATTTTGCTGTTTTAGATTTAGCAGCCGATTTAGCGGCTTTAGCATTGGTCTTTGCTTTGGCGGGATCCTGAGTCATGTTTTAATGGCTCCTCATTATAGATATGGAAAAATTCTGGCTGTCTAAGCTCCGTCTTCACTAACCTGAGGTTGCTGAAAGTGATAGATATCTCGGATCACTTCAACCCATCCCTGAGTCACTGAGTCCATAATGCGATCGCCCTTTTCTCGGCTCGCCACCGTAGCATCGCCGAGAACACCGCTGGCGCTGAGATCGCGAGTAGCCCAGGCAAAAGGCAGTGCCCCTTCCATACTCAGCAGGCTGTTTTCGGGCAGTTCTGGCGGATAGGCTTTCACAGCTTTCTCAAAGCGCACCTGATCGGGCAAAATCGACAGCATGACGCTAGTTTCAGCATCGCCGGCGTGAATGCCTAACTCTTTTTCGCGATCGCTGAGCAGTTCGCCCGCGCAGTGGGGTGCCCGCCACACAAACAGGGGAAATACCATAAAGTCGGCATAGCGCTGGTGCAGATCTCGCGCCGCAATTTCCAAAATCTGAGGCTGGCCGCCGTGGGCGTTGACAAAAGCCAGCTTACGGAATCCGGCCCGATAGACGCTTTCAGCGACGTCAGTTAAAACCGCTAGCAACGTCTGCGCTGATAGGGTGATGGTGCCGGGGAAGTGCCAGTGCTCATTGGACTTGCCGTAGTAAAGCGGCGGCAGGGCATAGGCGGGAATATCAGCTTCTAGCTGCTCTAGAGCGCGACCGACAACGGTGGTGGCGATCGCCGCATCTACCGCTAGCGGCAGGTGGGGACCGTGCTGCTCAATCGCGCCAATTGGCTGCAAGATAACGACAGATTCTTTCTGCGGCATCGTTTTAATATCTTGCCAGGTGAGGTAGGGAAAATAGCGATCGGCGGGAATCGGATGATGCATTCTGAGCGCCATAAGAATAGTTATTCAGCCTAACGTAAACTTGGCGGCATCCCCAAGCTTTATCAAAACCGTCAGCCTTCTATACGACTCCTCAATATACCGGAAGCGCTTGAAATAGGGCCATTTCAGCTCCGCCTGCCAGTTTTCGAGTACGCCATCACCGTTCGGCAATTACGCCATTTATCGCAGACAAAACACTTGACGAACGATCCAGGAATAGTAACAATAGATACAGAAATAAATCGTTCATTCCCCTGAAACCCCTTCAAGGGAACGGAAGTAGGGAAACTCCCGAAGGAACGCGCCTCCTTAAATTCTCCACGTTGTTTATTCGTTAAAGAGGCGAAAAATCCATGAGTTTACATTATCGCGGTGTTGAATACGAACCGACCCAGCCTGATGTTGTGATCGCTGAAGGTGAGGTTATTGGTCGCTATCGGGGCGCTGTTGTGCGCCGTCATGTAGCCAAGCACGTCCCGGTTCAGCCCCAATCTGAGGGACTAAAGTATCGCGGCGCTACAGTGCATTAAGCGCTAGTTTCAACTTTCACAGGCTAAATTACAACTCCATCTATAGCACCTCTCTTGGGGGTGCTTTTTTGTTGGCATTTTTTAAGGACTTCTTCCTTCTCCAATCCATAAACAGGGTCCATTTACGTCGGCGAAACTTAATCTTCGCTAAAGTCAACCCCAGACCGACATAAAGTTCTTAGAACAAGGACGTCAAGTTCTTCATAAAAACTTTAATTAAACGGCAAGTCATAAAAGTTATGTAAAAGTTTTCTAGTTATTTTCACTGAAATCAAATTTTCTGACTTAAATGAAGC
>JAAHIC010000708.1 GCA_010671965.1 Leptolyngbya sp. SIO4C5 | reverse complement strand
GGCCTTAAAACCTAAATCGATTGGTTTTTCCGGTTCAGAGGAACCAAAAACCAATCGATTTAGGTTTTAAGGCCAACTATCTAGGTTCGTTTCAAGATGACTTGAGCTTAGCAATGGTTTACTCGGCTGCTGATGTCATGATTGTGCCCTCGCTGCAGGAATCTTTCGGCCAAACGACTTCAGAAGCATTAGCTTGCGGAACTCCCGTCGTGGCCTTTGACGCAACCGGACCGAAGGATATTGTGGATCACCAACTGAATGGCTATCTTGTTAAGCCCTATGAAGTTGAAGACTTGACCCAGGGAATTGCCTGGATTCTGGCAGATCCCGGTCGGCTAACCCAGCTAAAAATACGGGCGAGGGAGAAAGCTGAGCAAGCTTTTGCTCTAGACATACAGGCCAACCAATATCTCCAACTCTTTACAGAACTACTCCAGCCCGGTTCCCCCAAAGTGAGTCGCGCCTGAAAAGTCCTAATCGTTAATCAGTACTAATACTGTCTCCTGAGCTGCTTAAAGCCTGTTGTAGTAGCAAAAATACTTACACCGTCATGATTTGAGTATGGATTGCTACCGAAAAGGCAACGAGCCTAGAGCCGCAGGTTTGCTACTAGCCAATCCGCTCTTGCTTCAGGCTATCAGCTTGGCTTACGGAATTAGATTGTTTAATGGTGGCTCAAGAGCCTGCTGGTCTAAGTATTGAGGCTAGCTCATCTAAACGGACATAAAAATATTTCGAGCCCGGCTTTTTGATCCCGGAGCGATCGCGGTGAAATTCCACACTGCCTAAATACTATTCGGGTCATTCTTCATCGGAACTTTTCAGTGTCGAGGGTATCCACTGAATAGAATACTCACATAGGAGAAGGTTTCTTTGAAGCCATCCTACTCCCCTCTATTTGCATCGATAAGAGTACAAATTTATAACGACCTCTTAGGAAAGGTATGGCTAAATGTCTCCCTGCAATTGACGTTATTAGTTCACCCGTGACGGCGCTGCCCTTTGGTCAGCAAATCAACCAGATCGTGATTTGGGCTAAAGAGCGCAAAAGCAAGTTTGTCTGTGTGGCAAACGTGCATATGCTTATGGAAGCCTACTGGCGAGAAGATCTAGGGAATGTGCTGCGTCAGGCTGATATTGTTACGCCAGACGGTATGCCTCTGGTTTGGATGATGCGGCTTTTAGGTGCTACAACACAAGATCGCGTAGCTGGATTAGATATTTTGTTCTCCACTGCAGAGACTTGTGCTAGAAGCGATGTCAGTTTGTTCTTCGTCGGTTCTGAGCAGCCCGTCCTCAATCGTATGCGGCAGCGTCTGCTACGAGAATTTCCCGATCTAAAAATCGCGGGTATGCAACCGCTGCCGTTTCGGCCCTTAACCCCTTTAGAAGACGAAGCACTTATCAAACAGATCAATGGCAGCGGGGCCGGCGTCGTTTTTGTCTCCCTTGGCTGTCCCAAGCAAGAGTACTGGATGGCCCAACACCAGGGCAAAATCTCAGCCGTCATGATTGGCTTGGGTGGAGCGTTCCCAGTTTATGCAGGACTGCAAAAGCGCGCTCCCCGTTTTATCAGAGAGCTGGGTCTAGAGTGGTTTTACCGCCTGGTGCAGGAGCCTAAGCGACTCTGGCGTCGCTATGGTTCAACCATTCCTCCCTTTGTCTGGTTAGCCATGAAGCAGCTTTGGTCTCATCGTTGCTCTCAGTCCCAAGAGCTACCAAGCTAAACTGCGGTGCCCAGGCCATAGTTTGCATTTGTTAGTCGTTAACAGTGGCAGCGTGGTGATGGCTGCAACGCTCTTGTACTCTCTAGGTACGCTAAGGACGAATCAGATGCTGCTGCGATCGCTGTTGGTTAGCCAAAACTCTAGCTCGACGTAACGGCTGCTGCACTAAATGAGCCGCTAAGCCCAATCCAGTCAAAGCCACTAAAGCTAAAATCCCAGGCTGAGACAGTCCCACTGTCAGCCCCAAACTCAGACTACAGCCCAGTAAAGTTGTCAGGATTGCTACCCTGATCGCAAAGCCGTTATTAAACTGTCTTTGCACCAGCGCTTCAACGGTCATGCCTAGAACCAGTCCGGTAATCCAGCCGCTGACTAGACCGGCCCCGCAGCCGAGCAAAATTTCAGAGAGGCTGCCGCCAATCTCGCCGGCCATGAACCAGGCTGACAAGAAAGTTGCAGCACCCACTAGGCCGCCCGCTAAAACCCCAGCATTGGCGCTGACCGCTGAACCCGTAGCGGCTAAGGTCCAGCCCGCTACCTCCAAACCCGCCGCCGTACCCGCTGCCGTACCAAAGGTTGCTAGCGCTAAATCACCTTCGAGGGCGACATTATTGAGGACAAACCAGTAAAGTCCCCGATACAGAAAGAGGCAAAAGAGAAATAATAAACTTAAGGACTGCCAGTAAGCCTGCTTTTGACGCCCCAAAATAGGAGCCGTCTTTACCTGCAAGTCAATAGAATAGCTTTCTGGCAGCGCATTGGTGGTCAGTCGCAGAGTTCGCTCATAAAGGCGATCGCTCATCAAGCGTCTAACATCAACAGTGACTTGACAACAGGTGTGATTACCGCGAAACGAGCTTGGATGAAGCGTAATCCAAGAGTGTTCACCCGCTAGAGCTGGATCGTGGGGATGCGATACAACTTCCCACTGCCCCTCTAGGGTCGTTTCCGGAATAGGATTATCAATTTCAAGCGTGTACGTGAGGATCTGAGCCGATCCGGTGGCGGCTAGCTGGATTTTGGCAGCACTCAGCCGCACCTTGGGGGCATAGATAGGGCAAGCTGGAACGGCCTGTAAAGCTTCTACAGCATTGGTGTAGCGGTCTTTCAGGCGAGGCTCAACCATCCGTTCGAGCCAGCTAGTCCAATGAGGGTTAAGTTTAAGCATTTGGTGCCTAAAATTAAC
>JAAHIC010000707.1 GCA_010671965.1 Leptolyngbya sp. SIO4C5 | reverse complement strand
TCTAAAACATCTCAAAAAGATAGCCCGACCAGGCGGGCTATCTTTTTGAGATGTTTTAGATTTGGTATGCCCTACCCGGTTGTTCCCCCTGCTCTGCCCCCTGTTGCTGCTGATGTTTCGGCGGCTCCATTGCAAATGACTTCTGTTGAGGCCAGCATAGACTCAGCAGAAGTCATTCAGCTTAGCCCTGCCGTAGATCAGCCTGACAGCGTTTCTAGCCAGTTTGTTCAAACAGCGTCTCAGGACTGGGTAGAGAGGGCTGATTCAGCGGCGATCGCGGATTCGGTCATCACCGAGGCTACAGCACCGCAGCTGAGTCAGGCGGTGCCACCGATTTCACCCCTGCCTGAAGCGGCTCCCTCCACCAATCGCAGCGTCTGGAAGGATGGCGTAGTCAGACCGACAGCGCCACTCGTAGAACCCACTGACGAGGTAGAGCCGGGCGATATTGAGCAGCCCGAAATTCCTGACGTCACGGATGTTCCTGGTGAGGAACCAGAATCGGCAGATACGCCCGTTCAAATTAGGGCCAACCAGCAAGAATATGATCAGATCCGTCAGGTGGTTTCTGCCTATGGCAACGTTGTTTTGACATTGCCCGATGCCGTGCTAGACGCCGATCGGCTATGGGTAAACCTAAACAATCGCATCACCGTGGCAGAGGGCAACGTGGCTTTGGTGCGGGGCGATCAGGTTATTCGGGGAGGGCGGGCTGAGTACAACCTCTTGCAGTCAGCGGGAACGGTTTTTGATGCCGCTGGTGTCTTATTTTTGCCTACCCTTGATGATGACCTTTCCACCGCAGAGGACAACGATGTCCTAGCTCGCTCTAATATTCCGCTAAGTACGCGTGCCACCAGCTACCAGCCCGTCGGTCGAGTCACAAATCCCACTAATTTAGAATTTGGCACTGAAGGCGATAACCAGGTTTCAGCATCGGCATTGCGCCGATTACGGTTTGAAACCGAACAAATTGACGTTAATGCTGAAGGTTGGCAAGCCCAGCAAATTCGCTTAACCAACGATCCTTTTTCGCCGCCAGAGCTAGAATTTCGGGCCAACTCGGCTCGGCTAACGCGCATTTCAGAGTTTCAGGATGAGCTGGTTTTTGACAACGGACGCGTTGTCTTTGATCAGGGATTCTCGCTGCCGCTGCCGCGATCGCGCTTTATTATTAATCGGGGCGAGGTTGAAAGTGATGAGTTCAGCCTGCTGCCCACGGATATAGGCATCGATAATCGCGATCGCGACGGCCTTTTTGTCGGTCGTGACATCAACCTGATCAATTCCGGAACAACCAAGCTGCAAGTCACGCCAGAATTTTATCTGGGTCGATTTTTTGACAATTCTGAGGTGGGTTCTCTGGAGAATTTCGGCTTTGTCACCCGCTTCACCCGCCAGTTTGGCCCCGATACCGAGCTGAGAGCGGTCGCCAGCGTGCCAGGGCTAGATCTAAGCAATATCGACGATCGCCTGCGGGCCAGTACTCGTCTTCGGCAGGCTCTAGGCAGTCATACCCTGGCCCTAGAAGCCAGCTATCGCAATCGCCTCTTTAACGGTTCCTTAGGTTTCCAGAACGTACAAAGTTCAGTTGGCGCTGTTCTCTCTTCTCCGGTCTTCCAGCTTGGGGATACGGGAATCAATCTCAGCTATCAGCTAGGCGGCCAGTACGTGACTGCCAATACTGACTTAGCTCGCTTCATCGATCCCGGCGATGATGACAATCGCCGATTGATCAGCCTAGGGCGCTTCCAGGCAGGCGTTTTTCTCAGCAAGAGCTTCCTGCTTTGGCAGGGAGAAGGATTGCCCGCTACCCCAGACCAGGGCTTGCGCTATACGCCTACGCCCGTCGTGCCCTATGTCGTTCTGTTTACGGGTTTACGGGGCGTAGGCACCTACTACACCGACGGTTCGCTGCAGGAAACGCTGGCGGGTACCGTTGGCGTAGATATGCAGTTTGGCCACTTCTCTCGGCCTTATCTGGACTACACGCGGATCAATCTGGCCTATTCTGAAAACTTCGCTCGCGGCGATCAGTCCCCCTTCCTGTTTGACCGCGATGCTGATCAGCGACGCATCTCTTTTGGCATCATTCAGCAAATATACGGTCCTTTTCGAGCTGGTATTCAGACAAGCTTTAACTTAGACAACAGCCAGCCAATCAATTTAGATTACATCCTGGAGTATAGCCGTCGAACCTACGGCGTGATTGTGCGCTACAACTCCACGCAAAACAGCGGATTTGTCGGCTTTCGGCTCAGTAATTTTGATTATTCCGGCGATCCGGGGCCGTTGGGGGGAGGTGCGCGACGGGTTGAAGGAGGGGTCATTCAGTAATGCGGTTGGCTAGTTGCCTGTCACCTAATTTATGAAGTAGGGGGATGTTCTCTCTAGATGCCCACGCTACACTTAACAATTGAGTTTCTACGCGAGTGCTAAATCATGGTGATGACAGATGCTCACGCGGATCAGGCAGTTTCTCTGTTGAATCACTACAGCTTTGATTTGATGGGCTATTCTGCTACCCAGTGGGTTCACCTGTGGCAGCAGCGCACTATCCCGGCAGACTGGATTCGCGCCGCGGTGATTGAAGCTTTACATCAGGGACGCTATAAAGCTATCTCCGTTGATCAGCTTTTGCGGGCTTGGCAGCGACGGCAGGAACCGATTCGTCACTTCAGTCACGATTTTGAGCGGATGATTTGTAGTCCTCTAGGCGATCGCTTTGCCTATGGCTATCAGCAGATTGACAACTGTTTAGAAGCGAGTCAAAGCCCTGCTTCCGCTCAGACAGCTTCTGAAGCGGAGCCTCATCCCTCAAATGAATTAGCGCCAAGACCAATGGAGCCGGTGCAAGATCAGCCGCGATCGCAGCCTAATCCCTTCCTGTCTGGGCGATCGCAGTCATCTTGGCCCGAGCTAT
>JAAHIC010000706.1 GCA_010671965.1 Leptolyngbya sp. SIO4C5 | reverse complement strand
TCTTTCAATCGATAAAAAGCTTACGGTAAGGTGATCATAAACTGATTTTTGAAAAGCTCTTCATAAAATGACATTGGCGCCCTCTCATTCTTCGCATCAAAAAGCTAAAGCCCTGCGTCCTGGGGCGCGTCGGCCCGCAAAGGAACTCTGCAGCGAATGTGGCCTTTGCGACACCTACTACATTCACTATGTCAAGGAAGCCTGCGCCTTTCTGAATCAGCAGGTAGCTGAGCTAGAAACGGAAACCCACGGTCGCAGCCGCAACCTAGAAGCTGCCGAGGATCTCTATTTCGGGGTGCATCAGGAGATGATGGCGGCCCGCAAGCAGCAGCCCATCGACGGGGCGCAGTGGACAGGCATTGTTAGCACGATCGCCATTGAAATGCTCACCCAGGGTCTTGTGGAAGGGGTGGTCTGTGTGCAAAACACCGAGAGCGATCGCTTCCAGCCTATGCCCGTGATTGCCAGGACGCCAGCAGAGATTCTAGCAGCGCGGGTGAACAAGCCAACTCTCTCTCCCAATCTGTCTGTGTTGGAGCAAATTGAGCAGTCGGGACTAAAGCGGCTGTTGGTCATCGGCGTCGGCTGTCAGATTCAGGCGCTGCGAGCGGTTGAGCAAAAGCTGGGGTTAGAAAAGCTCTACGTGCTGGGCACGCCCTGCGTCGATAACGTCACCCGCGAAGGACTGCAAAAGTTTTTGGAAACCACCAGCCGCTCGCCCGAAACAGTGGTGCACTACGAGTTTATGCAGGATTTTCGGGTGCATTTCAAGCACGAAGATGGCTCCACCGAGACGGTACCCTTCTTTGGCCTCAAGACCAACCAGCTCAAAGACGTGTTTGCCCCGTCCTGCATGAGCTGCTTTGACTATGTCAACTCGCTGGCGGATCTGGTGGTGGGCTACATGGGGGCCCCCTTTGGCTGGCAGTGGATGGTGGTGCGCAACGATCGCGGTCGGCAAATGCTGGATCTGGTGATGGATCAACTCGATACGCAGCCAGTGATGTCTCAGGGCGATCGCCGTCAGGCTGTGCAGCAGAGTATCCCCGCCTACGACAAAGGCGTGACGCTGCCCATGTGGGCCGCGAAGCTGATGGGCGTGGTGATTGAAAAAATCGGGCCGAAGGGGCTAGAGTACGCCCGCTTTTCCATCGATTCCCACTTCACCCGCAATTACCTCTACGTCAAACGTCACCACCCAGAGAAGCTAGCCGCTCATGTGCCAGAGTATGCTAAGCGCATTGTCGAGCAGTATAAGCTACCGGATTGACGCCTGTGGATTAGCTTTAACCTTATGCGGATTCTGCTAGTCGATGATGAAGCTGAAATGGCTGAGCCGTTGAGCCGTCTGCTCAGAAAAGAGGGCTATCAGGTTGACGTAGCCACGGACGGGGCCGAGGGCAGTCAGCTAGCAGCAGAAAATGCCTACGAGCTGATGATTCTAGACTGGATGCTGCCCTACAAAAGCGGCTTAGAAATTTGCCAGGAGCGGCGATCGCAGGGAGATGTCACCCCCGTCTTGTTCTTGACGGCCAAAGATACCCTAGACGATCGCGTTGTTGGCCTGGATGCTGGCGCTGACGACTATTTGATCAAGCCTTTTGAGCTGCGAGAACTGTTGGCGCGGGTGCGGGCTTTGCTGCGGCGTCCGCCAACACTGGAGTTATCATCAGCGCCGCAGCGGCTGCAATACGGCGATTTAGAGCTAGATAGCGAAAATCAAATGGCCTACCGGGGCGATCGCCCGATTGAACTCTCCGAAAAGGAAACGCAGCTCCTAGCCTATTTAATTCAGCATCCTGAACAACTACTCACCCATACCCAAATCTATGAAGCCGTTTGGGGAGAAACGCACCAGCCCAGCAGCAACGTCCTAGCAGCGCAGATGCGGCTGCTGCGCCGCAAGCTAGAGCAGCCCCAAAGCCCGCTGCTCATTCACACCATCTACGGCAAAGGCTATCGGTTGGGTATTGGCGCTGCTGAAACCTAATCGCCAAAACCGGTCTATGGCTGTCTACACTCATTTAGCGGCGCTGTAGCTCAATGCTGTAGGTTGTTTGTCCCTCAGAGGTCTGCCCCCGAAAACAACGAACCTGATAGATACCGTCGGCTAGGCTCAGCAGTTTACCGTCGTCTTCAGGACGTAAAAAATCAGCTAGCTGTAAATCGGTTGAAGTGGCCAGTCGCGGCTCCGACTCATAATCGCTTTCATCGATTGGCTCCAGCGTGCCATCTGCCGCCTGTACGAAGTTGGGGGGCTGGTGAAAGCTGAGCATCGTCTCTCCGGTGGCTCGCACCAGCGCATAGACGGGAATGGCTTCTGATTTAAGAGTACTCATATCGATTCAGAATATAAAGTTTAGACGTGAATTAGATTCAATCGCAAACTGAGCCGATTAACCAGTGAGCCGCCGATGGATATTTACCGCTCCAACCTAGCGCCTGAGGGGAAATTCTGAGAATAATCCTGAACTTTTGTATACTGAGAACCTAAGCCCTAGGCAAAAAATGATGGAATCTCAGACCCCTGCCATTCAGTTCTATGATGGTATTTCAGAGCAGCTTAGCAATGTGAGCCTGCGCCGCGATCGCGCTACTGGAGCGCGGCTGGCCATTTTGATTTTTGAGCAGCTCAAGTCCATTGAGCAGTTCAACAGCTTTCGGAACCGCTTTGCGGGCAGCCTCCAGCTCATTGATCAAGAAGGCACTATTAGCATTGAGCCAGCCGGGGTTAAGTTCATCTTTGGCGGGCCGGAGGGGGATGAGCTAGAGCGGGTAGAATGCAAGCTAGAAATTGAGCGAGATGACTACTGGGAGCGGTTTATGCGCTTTATGCATCGCTATGCAGACGCCAACGGTATGGCCTACGGTGATGCTAGCGCCAGCGGCAAGTAGTTTTTTTAGCAAGATCGGGGTGACTGAAACAGA
>JAAHIC010000705.1 GCA_010671965.1 Leptolyngbya sp. SIO4C5 | reverse complement strand
TATCGGCCTAGAACGAGACGGGACGCCAGCGGGCGTCCCTCACTACTTCATTTCGAGGGAGCATCCTCATGAAAACGCAACGGGAACGCGGTAAAGAAGAGAAACAGCGCCACCAGAAGGTGCATTCTAGGTTTGGCTACCTGTCTACGCTGGTATGGCTGACCAGTGGCACGTCCCTATCGATTGCTTTGCTCAGTGGCATTCTGTTTCAGAATCCGGGCATGGCGATCGCGGGATTGGGGACGACGGGACTTTCATTTGCCGCTCTGAAGTCTAGCCGCGAACGCGCCACTCAGACCGCGATAACGCTGCTGGTGCAGAGCAACAATGATTGGGAGCATCGACTGGCAACCTTAGAGCAAGAGAGAAGCAACCAGGTTGAACGGCTGAGCCGTGACCGTGATGCTTTGCAGGCATCACAGAGAGAGCTGATGCAAACGCTAACAGAGGCTCAAAACCAAGCAAGCGATCGCCAAGAGCGGATGAAGGTTCTACAGACCGAAGCCAGCCAGACGACAGGACAACTGAGCCGTTTGCAAGTGCAAGTGGCTGAGCTAGCTGCTAGAGACAGCGCTAACCAGACGGAGCTAGGGCAGCGACGAGAGCAGGTCAAGACGCTCTCGCAGCGTCTAGCTCAGACCCAGGAAGCCTTAGAGCAGGCTCAGTCAGCCTTAACCGAAAAGCGGCATGATTTAGCCGTCCATCTGGACGCGATTGAGGTTCAGATCCTTGACGTTTGGAATCCTTTATTTCAGGGACTCATTGCCATCTGCGATCGCTTCGACCCGAATCGTCCGGTGTCTGATTTGGAGTATGCGGGCAAGCCAGTCGAGCTGGAGGAGCCAGAGAAAAAGCGATGGACGCACTACCGGGAGTCTCTAGTGGCCTATGACGCGGGCCTTCGAGATCGCGTCAACGCCATGAGTGAAGAGTGCGATTGCCATGACGATGCCTATAGTTTCTTCCTGACCCTGCTAGAAGAGATGACGCTGAGCTACTGCAAGCTCTGGTCGGGCATCCGAGACTTGGAACTCGGCACTACTCACGAAGGCGAGAAGCAATCTATCTACGCTGAGTTTGAGCAACTACGCGATGATTACGTCTCGGAAGCGTCCCAGTGGGTCGAGCGGTCTTCTCAGGTTGAAGTCGGCTTCAACGTGATTGAGGACAGCTTCAAGCAGGAACTAGCCAGTTTGCAGCAGCGTATCGTGGACGCTGAAGCTTTAATTGAAGTGCTGCAAGCCCCGCGTCAGTTTCCTGGTGAAACGTCCATCGACAAGGCAGGCAACCGTCTAATTGAGCACTTTGCTGCCCATAGCGTGATTCTAGATGCCGTCGAGAGCATCAAGATTCCTGGTGGTTTCCGGCTGCGCTTCAAAGTAGATCGCAATGCCGGCACCACCAAGCTGACCGATTCAGAGATAGACAAAATCTGTGATGAAGTGGGAGCCTGGGGCGTCTCTCAGCATCGGCTCAGCTCCGAGGACTTTGAGCTAGACCCTCGCAACTTCCTGCTAGAGGTGACGCTTTCTACCCCTGGCGAGAGCCAGTCCCGCTCAGCTAAGAGTAGAAAGCGCTCCGCGTCAAATTCAGCAGCGGCCAAAGCAGAAGCCGTGGGCGCTGAACTGGTAGCCGAGCGCTTCACGGAGCTGGTCTGCTACAGTGCGGCAGAGTTTGAGGAGGTTGTGGCGCGTAAGTTCGTCCCGCGCGTCCGAGTAGTAGCTGGCTCAACGGGCGGTAAATCACCTCTACTGGAGCTAATCGCCTGCGCGATCGCCCAGCTCCAGAAAGGTCAGCTCTGGCTAATCAATCCGATACCGGGCAGTCCCAAAGACTGGTTCCATGTGCCAGGGGTGGTGCCACCGGGGAGCGACGGCATCGAGGCCGCAATCTCATGGCTAGGGGAAGCCCACGCCGAGTTCCAGCGCCGCCGCAACGACCTGCCCGGAACCGCCAACAAGCCGTTCATCACGGTGATGGTCGATGAAATCAACGCGATCGCCCGCGACTACCCAGAGCTGGGCCTAGTGATGAAAGACTTCTACCAGCTCTCAGACCACACGCGCATGGGCTTTTTGACAGCGGGGCAAGGGGCGAATGTCTCTGGCGTCAGCGGTGGTTCTCAGTCCAACCGCAAGACCGGCAACGCTACCAAACTGATGGCAGAAGACTTTGAGAACGCCACTCAGGTCTTTACGGCGACAGCGGCGAAGGTGTGGATTAACAAGCATCTCAAGGGCAATCAGATGAAAGCTTTTGAGGAGCGCTTAGACGCGCTCAATCAGCTCTGTGTGGAGCTGAACGAGGCAGAAGGCAAGTCAGCGTACCCGACTGACCCCACCAGCAAAGTCGTTTCTCCCGATGCCTACCGGATAGCGCTGGTAGTCAGTCCCAGAGAAGCCGAACCGTTCTTCATCCAGCTTCCGGCCTACAGCAGCTATGTCGGCCAGCTAGAGGGAGTCGAGTTCCCAGAGGGGGCTGAGGTGACAGCGCCTAAAGCGAACCAGATGTCTTTGGGCCTGCTAGACGGGGGGACTCCGCCTGACACTCAATGCGTCCACTGCGGCCACGACAGGTTTCGCCGCAAGGGGGAGTATGCCGATGGTCGGCTGCGTTATGTCTGCTCAAGCTGCGGACGTGTCCCTGTGCAGCTAGACGCCCCGGCTCGCCGTGGCTAAACAAAAACAGCCGTTTTCACTCAGTTTTACTTGAAAATCGTCTCGCAAAATGAGGCAAATGTCTCGGATGTCGAGGTAAATCACTTAAAAAGTCCAGGCGTCCAGGTCAATCCGTCTCCTGTGTCCACCCCAGTATTGAGAGGTCATGATGCCTACTACCCCAGCAAAACTTCACCGCGATGCTCTGCAAACGCTGAAAGAGTACGATCTGCGAGATGTGCTTGAGGCGCTTTGTTCAACTCATGGCGCTAGAG
>JAAHIC010000704.1 GCA_010671965.1 Leptolyngbya sp. SIO4C5 | reverse complement strand
ACCACGAAGGTAAAAAGCCCAACGGCTCCGAATCCCAGCAGGATAATCAGCGCTACCAGGCTGACGAAGGCACCTACGGCGCTGGCCGCTGCATATTTTAGAAAATCTCGCATGGCTGCAGTTGAACTTATGAGGCGTTGGCGGATCTTCTCTATGGTACTCGCTGCAGTCGGTGAGCGTCTCGTAGTTCAGCCAGATTAGCTGCGCCTGTGCAAAACAAGGTGGTGGTAATTTCAGCAATCAGAATTTCAGTCAGTTCTACTAAGGCTGCTTCTGACTCATCAGCGGCCTTGAGGAAGGGCCAAGCCAGCCCCGCCAAATCCGCCCCCAGGGCGATCGCTTTAGCCACTTCCAAGCCGTTACGCAGTCCCCCTGAGGCAATCAGCGGTGCGGTTGGCGCAACCTGACGAATGGACGCAATGCACTCAGCCGTAGGCAGACCCCAATCAGCAAAAGTCTGCCCCAGTCGCCGCTGCTTGGCATCTTGGGCCCGCTGGCCCTCGACTTTAGCCCAGGAAGTACCCCCGGCTCCGGCGACATCAATTGCGGCCACACCGGCTGCCATCAAGTGCTCCGCCATTGGGGCTGAAATCCCGTTGCCGACTTCCTTGACGATCACCGGCAGGCTCAAGCGCTGGCAGAGCTGCTCAATTTTAGTCAGCAGGCCGCGAAAGTTGGTATCGCCCCGCGACTGAATGCACTCCTGCAGCGGATTTAGGTGCAAAATCAGAGCATCCGCTTCTAGCCAGTCAACAACGCGCTGGCACTGGTCTAAGCCGTAGTCATAGTTGAGCTGTACTGCCCCCAAGTTCGCCAGCAGCAGAATATCGGGAGCGATCGCGCGGACTGAGAAGGTCGATTTTAGCTGCGGATTTTCAACGGCTACCCGCTGCGAGCCTACGCCCATTGCTAAGCCATAACGCTGGGCGATCGCCGCTAAACGTTCATTGATTAGCTTTGCCTGCTCGGTGCCGCCTGTCATAGAAGAAATCAGCAGCGGCGCGGCTAAGGGCTTACCCAAGAAGCGAGTGGATAAGTCAATGTCATCCCGGTTCAGTTCCGGCAGGCAGCAGTGAGCAAATCGGTAGCGATCGAGGCCGTTGCTAACCTGGCGAAACTGGACGTCTTCGTCAATACAAATGCGCAGATGATCGGCTTTACGAACCTGAGTTTCTAATGAAACAAAAGAAGGAGTCACAGTCATCGATATAGGCGTTTGGTTAAACAAGTTTGGTGTAATACCCTGTAGTCTCCCACAGGCTTGTTTCCTGACGACGACCCCTTTAATAATCTCTACGCTTCGCCTTTAATCAGCTCTACGGCATCTCGCTGGTCGGTGCCCTGTAGGTAAACTTTGATAATTTCTTCTCCGGCAGTGGGCAGTTGTTTGCCAATAAAATCGGGATGAATGGGCAGTTGACGGTGGCCGCGATCGATTAAAACCGCCAGTCGTATCACCTCTGGGCGGCCATAATCATTGACGGCATTGAGCGCTGCCCGAATAGTACGACCGCTAAAAATAACGTCATCGACTAAAACAACGGTGTGCCCGGTGAGGTCGTGCGGCAGCTTAGTTTTAGCGGGGGTGCGGGTGCTAATTTTGTCTAGATCGTCCCGGTAGAAAGTAATGTCCAAAGCGCCGACCGTAATTGAGATCTGCTCTAAGCGCTCGATTTGCTGAGCTAGGGTCTGGGCTAAGGGGACGCCGCGCGTATAAATCCCCACCAAAATTAGCTTCTTGAGATCGCCCGTTTTTTCCACAATTTCTGAGGCGAGGCGGTTGACTGTTCGCCGCATTTCTTCCGCAGATAAGATTTCGATGGTATCAGCAGTCATCGGTAAGTCACCTCAGCCCCAGCAAAATCAGAATACCGACAATCAGCCACAGCCAAAAGCTGTTGCGAGTCAGTCTGAGCGCCTCTGCAATTACGGCTGGCGTAATTTCCCGCTCGGCATTGCCTAAACGGGGCTTCACTTTGATAACTCCACGATAGCGATTTACGCCACCGAGTTGAACTCCTAGCGCTGCGGCATAGGCACATTCACTCCAGCCAGCATTGGGGCTAGGATCGGCGATCGCATCGCGCCAGCAAAGCCGCCAGACCCGTCGCGGCTGCCATGACAATAGGGCAATGGTCGCAACGGTGAGACGACAGGGAAGCCAGGTCAAAACGTCCTCTGAGCGAGCACTAAACCAGCCCAAATCGCGGTAGGGCAGCTCTCGATACCCCACCATTGAGTCTAAAGTACTGGCAGCTTTGTAAGCGATCGCTAGGGCAACAGCACCAGCAGGTGAAATGAGTGCGCCCAGCAGGGCGTAAAACAGCGGTGCCATGACGCCGTCAGTCGTGTTTTCGCTCACGGTTTCCAAAACGGCTCTGAGAATGTCGGCTTCCCCCAGCAGGTCGGTATCGCGTCCGACATATCGCGAGAGGCGCGATCGCGCGGTCGCTAAATCACCTTGCTGCAGGGGCTGTAAAACAGCTTGAGCCGCATCCCCTAAACTCCGCCGCGCCAGGCAGCTAGCCAGCAGAATAGTGGCTAAACCAATGCCTAAAAACCCGTTGACCTGGCTGCTGTAGTTAACCAAGCCAGCCGCGATCGCGCCGCTGCCACCCATCAGTCCCAAAGCCAAAACAACGCCGGACAAACGCTGTCCCGCTGGTGAGGCAAACTGCTGCAGACTCCACTGACTATAGCGGGCGATCGCGCTGCCCATCACGCTGACCGGATGGGGCCAGCCCCAAGGATCGCCAACAAAGGTATCAACAAAGCTGGCCGAGAGCAGCGTTATCACAGCAGCATCTATGCGCCGGGCCCGCCCCGGGAATGCCTCAAAAACGACAAAGCCCCAGACTGGGGCTTTGTACGCACGAAACTTCTTTACTTGCGCAGGCCCAATTTCTGGATCAGGGCCTTGTAGCTGTCGTGATT
>JAAHIC010000703.1 GCA_010671965.1 Leptolyngbya sp. SIO4C5 | reverse complement strand
CTCTCACCAATTACCACTCCACCGTACTGATGCACGGCCTGATAAACAACGCCCACGGCTTCGCGAGTCATCACAGTAGTATTGGGATCGGTATAAAGATGGGCTAAAATCGGCACTACAAACACCCATCGCATCAACCCGATCGCTTGCAAAAGACCCGACAAAGCCCCTGCTAGCATTGTTACCAGCAGAAAAGGCGACGGATTGCGGTTTGTCGGCAGCTTCATCACCACATGCAGCAGAAAACTGGTCGGAATCAGCAGCAATGCTGACAGTCCAAAGCCGAACCAGGTAAGAATTAGCCCAGTCCCCCCTCTTTGGAACCTCGTCAACACTACATCAACAGGCTCGCGCAGAATATCGTCATACCCGAAGGTTTGAATCAGCAGCATGTATGGGATATTTGACAGGATGATCAGCAGGATCAATAAAATGCCCGTAGTCCGAATCAGTTGTAAGCGGCGCATAAGAAAACTATCTCCATTGGATGCGTGTTGGTGAAAGAAACTAAATAAAATATTGGAGCTAACAATGTGCTGGAAATTGGCAAGCAATCGTTAGGCAAATAAGTGCAATCACAAGAAAACCGACTCGGATAGCGTGAAGTCGATCCCATCGCCGTCTGAGATTTTTCCAATCATCGGGCAAGGATTCTAATCTCAGTTGACCAATCTGATTGTTGATCGGCACTAATCTAACGATGGAAAAAAGGATCAATGAAAACCACAGGATTGCTGCGATCGCAGCAAAAAGCAAGGACGATTGATTCTGGCGCAGTGTAAAAGCCACCCCGATCGTGAGCGCTAATGTCAAGGCATACCAAAATGGCATAATGCGACCGTAAATTAGCGCCAGTGATTTCGATGCAGCTACGTGACATTTATCGTCTAACCGATAGAGTTGGGGATGGACAAAAGCACTCACCGCAAGTTCATTGCCAACCATTAACCCAGCAGTAACAACCGTAATAATTTGAAATATCGTGAATTGCATGTGTGATAACTTTTCTTTTGCTGTCAACACAAAATCCTGAATGAAATTAACGCCAATATTTCACGACTGCGCGATCGACGTTTAAGATCTGAGCAATCCAAGCCAAAGTGTTTAGCACCAGACTAAAAAGAAAGGGTGGAATACCTACAGGAACGGTATCTGATAGCTTCAGTAAAATGGCCATTTCTAAGAAATTAGTCGGCATTCCGTTAGCGTTCACTTTGCCATCGATCGCTAGTCCATAGAGTCCTCGAATAAATTGTTCAAAACCTGTCGCCGGAGTATTTTCTGTGGTGAATGTCACCCAATCACGAGACGTATTGCAAAAGCTATGATGTATCCCCACTGGAACGTGTAGGCTTTCACCGGGTTGCAAGTGGCGGATATGACCTTTTCGCCCGACTTCCATCGTCAAACACCCCTGTAGTACGGTGAAAGTTTCAGCCATTTTGGTGTGGTAATGGAGCGGACTGCCCTGGGCTCCAGGTGGCAAATTAAAGCGTATTTTGGTGTAGCGTCCCTGGCTTTTATGGGCAGGTTGCAAAATCGTCATGCGATCGCCCGTCACTGGGTTGATAATCGTTTCAGAATTTGTTGTTTCTTGGTTCGTGAGAAGCATGGTTTCTGCCTTCCGCAGGCTATGCGATGTGATAAAGTCAACAACTCAACAGTAAGTTTTTTGCCTGAAAAGCCGTTGACACGTAACGCCCAAAAATTGACCCCTGACGCCAACCGCCAATCGACGACGCCAGAAGCGACGTTTTCCGTTGCGATTGTGCGCGATATCGTGCAGTACGTAGTGGCTCAGGGGATTGAAGCGGATGCCTTGTATCGAGCCGCCACCATTGATCCAGCCTGGCTGGAAGATCCGGATCGTCAGGTGGTGGGTGAAGTTCTACAAAAGCTATGGCGCGAGGCCGTTGTGCAAACGGGCGATCGCGACCTGGGTTTACACATTGGCGAAGCCTTTGACCTGGCGGCGATCGGCATCGTCGGTTATGTACTACTCAACTGCAAAACCTATGGACAGGTACTCGAAAAGCTCTGCCAGTACACCCAACTCTTCAGCCGTGGAGTCGCCCTTCGTTACCAAATTGTTGATGGCTGGGTTCACTGTGATTGCGACATTGTGAGCGGAGTCAAAAATTACCTGCTAGAGGAACCCCGCCACCCGATTGAGAGTACCTTTGCAGCACTCTTTACAGCCACCCAGCAGTTGACAGGCCATCAACTTGAGACCCAAGCCGTATGGTTTCAACATTCCGCACCGTCTGCTACAGCTCAACACGAGCGTATTTTTCAAGCCCCGGTGCAATTTTCCCAACTCGCTAACCGCATCATTTTCAGCACTCACTGCCTGGATTGGCTCGTGCGATCGGCCAATTCTAATTTGCTTTCCGTGTTCGAAGCCCACGCTAGTGAGATGCTAATGGCCCAGAACCAGTCCCATAGCTATTCTCAACGAGCGATGGTGGCGATCGCGCAGGCGTTACAGGGAGAAGTTCCCACCATTGAAGCGATCGCCCGCACTCTGATAACGAGCGTACGCCAACTCCAGCGACAGCTCCAGACTGAGAACACGACTTACCAAAAACTGCTAGACGAAACGCGCAAAGAGTTGGCGTTTCAAGCGTTGAAAAACCCAGAAACCTCAATCCATGATGTTGCCTTTCTCTTGGGATTCTCCGAACCGAGTGCCTTCCATCGTGCCTTTAAACGCTGGACAGGACAAACCCCTCGAAGCTACCGCTTGAGGCAGTGTAATCAAGCCGAGTAACCGCAGCTGCATAACAACCCCAATGTACCTGACCGATAAGAGCAGGGCTATTTCATTCTAAAAACGCGCTTTAGCGTGTCTAGGCCATATTTGCAGTATCGTTGCGCCTGAGCCATATTGTTGAAGTCATTCGAACGATACAGATTCAGGGCAAAGTTACGGGCAACGG
>JAAHIC010000702.1 GCA_010671965.1 Leptolyngbya sp. SIO4C5 | reverse complement strand
CTCTCAACATAAAGACGGCCTTAAATCTGCTGATTAGGTTGCCTACTTTTAAAGAGTCCTCCTGCGTTCCAATGCAAGAAGTTTTATATACGGAAATTCCGACCCCGGATGTGGCTGCGGTGAAAGCTTGGCTACAGGACGATTTCACCCCTGCGACAGGACAAAAATACTGCACACCAGATGGTATACGCTTAGAATTTTCCTGGCCGAAGGCTGAGCGATCGCAGACAGTTTTGCCGCCAGCCCTCTCAATCATCGTCTGGTCCCTCCAGCGAACCACCTACCTCAAAGCTTTTCGCTGGACTACTACACCCCTACCGCAAGAAAATCTCACGCTGCAGCGCCTCACTGCCGAAATTCGCCAGCAGTTTCCCCAACAGTATCCGACGCCGCCAGAGATAGATCTAGCTCAGCAGTCTATCTTCGATGCGCTGGGGGGCCGATACCCCAAAACCGTACAGTATTTTCAGCGAATGCCCAATGGCGAAGCGGACTTGAAGCGGGCCTACTGGTGGGAAAAGCGCTGGCGCGAATCGGTGAAAACGCCTCAGCAACCAGCTCAGGTTCTCTTTAAGCCGGAAGAAGTTTCAGCCGAACAGCGGCAGGTGCTAGCGCAGGCAGAATCAGCTGCAGCGCCGGTTTACGACCTGATCTATGTGGGGGGAGCTTTAGGTATCCTACATGCTGCTGTTATGGCCAGTTTGGGCTATCGGGTGCTGCTGATTGAACGGTTGCCGTTTGGCCGCATGAACCGGGAGTGGAATATTTCACGAGAAGAGTTTCAGTCACTGATTGATTTGGGCTTGTTTACCCCGGCGGAATTCGAGTCACTGATTGCCCGTGAATATCAGGACGGCTTCAATAAGTTTTTTGATAGCAACAATCCTGCCGTTGCCAAAGCGCCCATTCTGCATACGCCAAGGGTACTCAACATTGCCCTTGACTCAGACCGGCTGCTGGCGTTCTGCGGTGAAAAGTTTACGGCGGCGGGCGGAACCATTTGGGATGAAACGGAGTTTTGCTGGGCTGAAATTGAGATTCAGGCCGTAACCGTCCTCACCCAGTCTATGACCGATCAACAGCCACGGGCCGTCCGGGGACGGCTGCTAGTTGATGCGATGGGTACTGCTTCGCCAATTGCCTGGCAGCTCAATGGCGGAAGGGCCTTTGACAGCGTGTGCCCGACGGTGGGAGCCTCCATCTCAGGTGGATTTGAGCCGGGGGTCTGGGATTCAGCCTATGGCGATGTGCTGTTTAGTCACGGTGATATTTCCAAAGGGCGACAGCTAATCTGGGAGCTGTTTCCGGGCCGTGACGATGAGCTGACGATTTACCTCTTTCATTATCATCAGGTGAATCCTGAGAATCCTGGCTCCCTGCTAGAGATGTATGAGGATTTTTTCACGATTTTGCCGGAGTATCGCCGCTGTAACTTAGACAAGCTCACCTGGCGCAAACCCACCTTTGGCTATATTCCAGGTCACTTTAGCGTTGGCGGTCGCGATCGCCAAGTGGCCTTCGACCGTCTCATTGCCATTGGTGATGCAGCTTCTTTACAGTCCCCCTTAGTCTTCACGGGCTTTGGTTCACTGGTGCGCAATCTACCGCGCCTGAGCGATTTGCTGCACTTTGCCCTGCGTCATGACTTGCTGCAGCGATCGCAACTCGACCAGATTCGCGCTTTTCAAAGCAATATCGCCGTCACCTGGCTGTTTTCTAAAGGCATGATGGTGCCCACCGGGCAGACAATTGCTCCCCAGCGCATCAACTCCATGCTCAATACATTTTTTGGTGTGCTTGGCCAAGAATCACCTGAAACCGCTAACCGCTTTATTAAAGATCGCTTTACCTGGCTCGAATTCAACCGCATGGCCCTTAGAGCGGCCTGGCACAACCCCGCCTTATTAAAATGGATTTGGCAGCTTGCCGGTCCCCAAGATCTTGGGCGCTGGCTGGGTAGCTATCTCAACTTTACGTTCAGCACTTTTTGGAGCTGGTTTTTTAGCTGGCTTCCGTGGGTGATGCAGGGGAGCGAAGCCTGGCTGGAACGTTTGAGTCCGGCGATCGCCTTTTGGCTCAAGGCCCGTAGCTACGAGATTACCTATGGTATGGGACGGCCTCTGCCAGTCAAACGGCTGATTGAGCCAGATAACCTATCGTCAATGCCGAATGTCAAACAGAGTCGTAAGCCCTCTAGTCCTGCTTCAGCGGCGCCCTCACCAGACTAGCTCATCAAGATTCAGGCTCACTGCATGCCAAGACCGTTCTTACCCGCTAGAACGTTTGCTCTTAGCGAAGCTAGGTAAATCAACCGCTGCCAGAGACTGACGCTTTTTCTGAGGCCGTAATGGATAAACCAGCGGCGAAGGGGGGCTAGCGGTATTACCTGCCAGTTCTGGAGACGGCAGTGAAGCTGTTCCTGAATCAGCCAGTACAGCGCTATGAGGCTGCTCAGCCTTCCCTACTGACTCAGGCTTTGGAGCCTTGTCTGATTCAGCAGAGGAAGGCACTTCAGCTGGACTAGGACCTGTCGGGCGCTCAAGCTTAATCGGCATACCCCAGGGAGAAGGTTCAGTAAACTCAACTTCATCCGGAGCGGCCATAGCTGGCGTTGCCGGTTCGGAAGCGCTCTCTGCAGTTAGATCCTCAGTCGGAGCAGCAGAACCTTCAATTACCCGTTCTAGATCTTGCCAAAGCCGATTTTCCGCTTCCGGGTCTGTCACATCACCGCCTGAGACGACGCTCTCAGGATCTGAGGTTTCAGCGATCGCGCTGGGCTGAGTCATGCCTGCCATCAGCGAGGCTAGGTCATTGCCTACAGGGGACGTTTCGACAGCAGACCAGGGCTGAATTCGTTTTGCCTTGGGCATAGAAACCGGATTATTGGCAGCTTCAAAGGCCGGACGCACCAAGCGCGACGGCATCCCCGGCGTGCTGCCGGAA
>JAAHIC010000701.1 GCA_010671965.1 Leptolyngbya sp. SIO4C5 | reverse complement strand
CTTTCCTATGGGTTCACTCACCAACAAGGTTACTTTCGTGGAGTTACCATCTCTTCAGTCCATCGCACCTCTTGGTATGCTCTGACAGCAGACAAGAGACATGACAATGTTTCCACTAGCTTGTCTTTATGGCACATTCATAATACAGAGCGCTTCTGAAGAAAGTGTTTCAGCAATTTCACGAAGATGCAGGAAGCTAGAGGAAACATTGTCATGTCTCTTGTCTGCTGTCAGAGCATACCAAGAGGTGCGATGGACTGAAGAGATGGTAACTCCACGAAAGTAACCTTGTTGGTGAGTGAACCCATAGGAAAGCTGGCTCTTTAACTTGGCAACGATCGCTCCCACTCTAACCCATCGAACGACCTACAGGTTATCCGATGGGCACAGGTAACTACTTTCCAGCCAAGCCAACGCTAGCCCAGGCGAATCAGCTTAACTAGCAGACTCATCACCTCACCGGGACTTGGCGTAATGATGAGCTGGCCGCTGGGGATGCTGATGGGATGTGTCCAGCGTAGGACTTCAGCGTAGCCTGCTTGATGGAGCTGGGCTTTGGTGTTCTTGACGACCGGGGGTGAGCCGATAAGAATATGGCGCACCGACTCGCGCGGGTCGTTTTCCGTAGCAGAAGGCATCTCAGCCAGGGTGGGCTGAGCGACATTTGTAGATTGAAACATGGCGTTCTCCTGAGTTTTTTAGACAGTGGGAGAAGGGCGCAGCCCCCGTAAGCGCTGCGCTGGCCTTCTCCTGGCCCAAAAATCAGCCGCCCCAAGCCAGCGCGAAGTGAGTCGGGGCGGCAAGAGAACTGTTAAAATCTCTCTCAGCCTGCCGGACTGCTATCTCAGTCTGGTCGGTTAGCGGCTCGGAGTTGTGCGACCAACTTCGAGTCGTGCGGCTAATTGTCTGGACGCGATGCAGAAGAGTTTCTGCATTCAGCAAAATTATCGTATTTGAGCGATCGCGTCAACCGAGCTAAATTTGCTCTACCCGCGATCGCGTTGTCCGCAGGACAGTCCTGTGGATTTTGTTGAGACAGTCCTGTGGATTGTCCTCAGGACATGCTACAGTATAGGAGAAAGATTGAAGGGCTGAGAGAGCGGTGCCTCCACTGGTGGGTAGAACTCTCCCTGGCGGACAAAAGCCAGAACAGCTAACAGTCCGTCACCTAAAAGTTAGGTGATGCCAGTGCTAACACCAACATCACCCTCAAAAGAAAAACCGATCTCAAAAGAGATACTCAAACACTGAATATGCAAACAGACCAGCATGGGGGTGCTGGTCTTTTCATTTTAAAGGATGATGGCAGTTTTAGACTATACCCCAGCTATCGCTGCTTAGAAACCCGCCAGGCTCCCTCTCGCCCCGAACGAAAGCCAGCGCGGGTGAACATAAACCCGGCATCAAAGAACTGATTACCGTAGCTCTCCACTTCAGCCGGATCGAGCTGCAATAATCGAGCCACGTCAGAAGTGCGGATTTTCCAACCGTTTTGGGCAGCATCTTCCAAATCCCTGTAGCAGTCCATTGGATTCTCGGTTGATGCCGCGCCGAATCGGGATGCGAACTCTGCCATCATCTGCGCCATGAAGTTCATCATGTCGTTTGGCGGCATTGTGGACAGTCCTGAGGACGTGTTCGTTGGGATATCAGCGCCCGGCTGTGGTCCTCGCATTTCTAAAAATTCGGCCATCGAGCCGCCGCCTTTGATAAAGTCATCCGCCTCATCAAGGAGCGCAATTTGCTGAGCGTTGACATAGGCCCGATTGCCAATTTTGATCGTATCGATGCCTAAGTCCTTAATTCGTTTATAAACAGCGCTTCTCACTAACTGGTAGCGCTCTGACAGCTCATTGACAGGTATTCTATCGATCTCGCCATTTGCCATCCGTTACCTCCTCCAGACTGTCCTGAGGATAGTCTCCTCACCCCCTATATTCTATGTCCTCCGGACAGTCCGCAGGATAATCTTTCGTAAAGTTGACTGCAATAAACACTCCCTATGGCTATCCTCCAGATAGTTCAGCAATAGTCTTGCTAGATAATCCTGAGGACATTCCTCCCGTAGGATGGGCAAAGCAAAGCGTGTCCACTAAAGCCAAAGAATGAATACATCCTTAAGACAGTCCTGAGGACGTTTTTGGGTACTAGCTGGCTGAACGGCAGCCATATCGCAAACGCTGACTATAACCCAAGCTAAGCCCCAATCTCAGCCAGTTCTAACCAGCGCTCGGTGGCGCGATCAATCTCGGTGTTGAGATGGGCCAAACGCTCAGTCATTGTTTGGAGCTGGCTGTAGCCATCGGGCGGCTCTCGGTAAAGTGTCTTTTCCAAATCGGCTTTTTCTGCTTCCCATTCTGGAATTTGAGTTTCGAGCTGCTCTAGCTCCCGCTTCTCTTTGTAGGAAAGTTTGCGAGCGCGGTTGGGGGATGGCGGAGATGAAGCGGTTGGAGAAGCGTTTTGGGTTTTAGCAGGGGCGGTGGGAGAGGCGATCGCGGCTTCAGCCTGGCGCTGCTTGTAATCTAAATATAGAGAGTAGTTGCCGGGATACTGGCGGATCAGACCGTTGCCCTCGAAGGCAAACAGCATATTGACGGTGCGATCGAGAAAGTAGCGATCGTGAGAGACGGCGATGACGCAGCCGTTAAAATTTTCTAGATAGTCTTCCAGAATAGAAAGGGTTTGCACATCCAAATCATTGGTTGGCTCATCTAGAATCAGCACGTTGGGCGCAGTCATCAGCACCTGTAGCAAAAACAGGCGTCGCTTTTCACCCCCAGAAAGCTTGTGAATGGGCGCATACTGCTGATTGGGGGCAAACAGAAAGCGCTCTAGCATTTGCGAGGCGCTGATTAGAGAACCATCTGCCGCTGTCAACCAGGAACAGCGCGTCATCGACTATATCAAAGACATTGCTGCCTACGTGACGACGGCAGATGGTTCA
>JAAHIC010000700.1 GCA_010671965.1 Leptolyngbya sp. SIO4C5 | reverse complement strand
CCCAGCAGGTGCAGGTGCAGACAAAGATGCTGCTGGCTGAGATTAGCAGAGAGAAGGAATGCTGATTCAAAAAAGATGAAACCACTATGGCCTCCTAAAAGATCTTGGCTGAGGGTCATTTCCAAAGTGCCCTGAATTTTGGTGAGTTGCCATCCCCTTTCTCTAAAGAAGTCATACAGTTTACGCAAAGTTTAGTTGAGAAAAGACAATACAAATTCACCTTTCTCAGAGAGCAAACCGTCAGCTCTTTCTCACCCAGTGATCCCCATGCTTTCAGCGCTAGCAGCAATTAATTTTTTCTCATAAAAAAATCTCGCTCCTGACCTGCAAATAAGTCTCAAAGGCAGCGGAGCGAGATATTTAGGCGTCAATTGCGCCGGATGGCAACAGCGCTATTCCTGCAGATCGCCCACATTGAAGAGGAAAGGAACGCTCGACTTGGAGTCGCCTCCCATCACGAGTACGCGCGGCATCTGGGCACCACCCTTACGCCAAGCTTCGATCGCCTCTTTTTGCAGCACCAAATCACCCCCCTGCGCTTTCAGGGTTTCTGCCAGCAGCCGCTGGGCTTCGGCTCGTCCCTTGGCGCGGTTGATCTCGGCTTGCGCTTCTTGTTCAGCCTCTTGGGCAATGTAAACCGCTCGTCTAGCTCGCTGCTCGGCAATTTGCTTTTCTTCAACGGCGCGAGCAAACTCCGGTGAGAAGTTGAGATCGACGACGCTGGTATCTAGAACAATAATGCCGTATTTTTCTAAGCGGCTATTGAGGGCAATGTCAAAGTCCTCCTTGAGTTCAGAGCGCTTAGTAATGGCTTCTTCCACTGTCCGCCGTGCCGCTGCAATCTTGAAAGATTCCTGGGTTTGGGGCGCAATAATTTTGGAAACCACGTTCTGCAAAGTTCCCTGAGTCCGGCGAATGTTGACCACCTGGATTGGGTCTAGCCGAAAGTTAATCGCAAAGCTCGCAGAGAGGTTTTGCAGGTCTTTAGTTGAGCTTTGGGCTGGTACCTCAAACTTCTGCACCGTGACATCGTAAATATCAACCCGCGATACAAATGGCGGCTTCAGGTGAATTCCTTCCAGCAAAGCGCCATCTTGAGCTTTACCTAAGATGCTCAGCACCCCGGTTTGCCCCGGATTGATAATGACAAAGCTACTGGAAGCTACAATGCCCACGATGACCGCCACGATAGAGATAAAAATTGGCTGCCAGCTTTGAGCTTGGTTCTTCAAGGTTTTCTTCCTAATAAATAGACAGCAACATAGATCGAGTTCGGACTCGATCACCTTTACTACTATGACATCCACTTTCCGGCTTCACCGCTGGCTTGCCTGGATATCTGCTCTCCAAGGATTTACACAGATGGGGGCAGCAAGCAGCTGGAGGAGATTACGCCGATTTTTAAATCAATCTGTCTTTATCGCCTAATTAGTTCTCAAGCTGCGGCAGGCCCAGTACTTCCCCAGAGCCTTCAACCACCTGCCCAATCTGATAAGCGGCAACGCCTGCCTGCTCAAACCCCTGAATGGCTGCTTGGGCCTGAGACGGAGCGACTAAAACCACAAAGCCAATACCCATATTAAAGGTGTTGAACATCGCTGCTGGGGAAATATCACCCGCGATCGCCAGCCAGTCAAAGATCGGTGGTGCGGGCCAACTGTCTAGCGCTAGCTGCACTGACTGGTGCGGCCCCAAGCAGCGAGGCAGGTTTTCTGGAAGTCCCCCCCCGGTGATATGGGCCATGCTGTGAATAGGCAGTCCCTGCTGCCGAACCTGCAACACGGGTTTGACATAGAGACGGGTAGGAGCCAGCAGCACTTCGCCTAGAGACTTGCCCTGAAGCTGTTGGGGGCGATCGCTCCAGGCATAGCCTGGTTCAGTTTGCCCCGGCGAAATTCCTTCGCTCATCACTTTGCGGACTAGGCTATAGCCGTTGCTGTGGACTCCCTGACTGGCTAAGCCAATGGCAATATCGCCAATCTCAACGCGATCGCCTGACAAAATCGCCTGCTTTTCGACCACGCCGACGCAAAATCCAGCCAAGTCATATTCGCCGGGCTGATAAAACCCCGGCATCTCCGCCGTTTCTCCCCCCAGCAAAGCGCAGCCCGCCTGCTGACAGCCCGCCGCTACCCCGGCAACAACCTGAGTGAGCTGAGCGGGTTCTAGCTTCCCAGTTGCCAAGTAGTCTAGAAAAAATAGGGGTTCCGCGCCGCAGGTCAGCACATCATTGACGCACATGGCGACTAAATCTATCCCGATGGTGTCGTGCTGATTAAGGGCCTGAGCAATTTTAAGCTTCGTGCCTACCCCATCTGTCCCGGACACCAATACTGGCTCTTTATAGTCAGTAGCGAGCTGAAACAAGCCGCTAAAGCCGCCCAACCCTCCTAGCACCTCAGGCCGATGTGTGCTTTCCACCATCTGGCGAATTTGTCTGACAAAGTTTTGACCCGCTTCAACATCGACGCCCGCAGCACGATAATCCATCAGTCCTGTCCGTTAATAAGTAGATGAGTAAATTGCATGAGTGGCTTTAGCGTAGCTAATACGTCAGAGATACCTTAGCTACCGCTATTGGCTTCAAAGCCAGCATTGAATTATGCACAAAAGAGAATATTCCATGCCAGCTTTTGGCCTAAAATCGGCAGAAAACGAAATTTAATTAATTTGTTTTCTCTAAGCAGTTGCCTCAAAGATATAAAAGTTTGTAAACGTTTCCATCTCTCTGGAAACCTGAAAATAACCCTGAAAAGCTTGTCAGTAGACCATCCGCTAAGAAATGTAAAGTTTCCGTGAATTTTCGGAGTCAGGCATTCTCCTCAAAAACACCCTGATCCCGAATACCTATTCTTCGTGCTAACGTACATTTCGGTCAACAGCAGAGGGTGAAATCGCAATGGTTATGAGTTAGAGACAGCTATGCGAAGACAGCTTCGCATAGA
>JAAHIC010000070.1 GCA_010671965.1 Leptolyngbya sp. SIO4C5 | reverse complement strand
TGCCGGATTGCTAAACAGCCGGGCATTTTTCTAGAACTGTTGGAAACTGCGCTTGAGCATGAGCAGCTCGATAGCGAAACTCAGGCTGCCCTAATTGAGCGCTTAGACCACACACTGCCACGGCAGCGATCGCGGCAGCTAGTCAATGACGTGCGGGAGGCTCTGGCTCAGCAACCGCTAGAGCGCAAAGTGCAAATTGAGCTGTCAGCACTGCTTTCGCTTCTGTCTGAGGCGCGCGATCGCCCAAATTTAACCGACGAATTCGACCTAGCCATCTCGGCCTTGCTCAAAGACGCGACCCCAGAAGACGGTCGGGCTGACAATCTCAGATTTGCCCAAGAATTACGCAGAAAATTAGAAACCAAGCTGCAGAAAAATCCGCTGCCCTTATTCGCAATGGCGCAAGCGGATGGCTCCCCGCACAACCGGCTACTTTCTGGATTGAGCTGGTTTTTTGGCATTTTTATCTTGCTGCCGTTCGGCATCTCTGCCCTCTTCTTCTTGACGGGCGTTACTCAGCAATATCAGCAAATTACCCAGCTCAGAAAACAGCTAGAAACGGCTGAACAGCGGGTAGAAAGGGCCAGTCAGCGAGTTGGATTCTTACAGAGGCAGGTGGGCACTGCCGGAGAAGCTTTGGGGCGGGTTCAGCTCAGACAACTGCTGCCCACAGAGCCGTTACAGACGGAACAGCCGCAGGCCGAACCGCCCCAACCTGAGCAACCACAGACCGAGTCAGCATTGTTTCCCACGTCCCTTCTAGGGCAACAACAATTTTGGCTGAGCCAGCTCGAAAACTGCGATATCTCTGCCAGCACGACAACCGCCTGCACCGTTAATGCGCCTCCAGAGTATGTAGAAGCAGAACTCACCCCCCAAGCCATGCTTGCAGAGGTCAGACAAGTTTCCACAAATTTGCAAGAACGGCTGTTGAAACAAAGCAGCACCCTCACCGCAGTCCGGGAGGCCATTACAACTGCGCTTTTAGAAGATGGTGATGGGGCCAGCGAATCGACTGGTGAAAGTCTTGAAACCGAAGGCAATGCCTCAGCAGCAGAGGATGCAACTGCGGCAGAAGAGGGCCAAAATTCAGGCCCTAATACTTTAGCAACCGCGCTTTCTGAAACCGAGTTAGCGGCCTTAGAGAATGCTTTGACAACTTCAACCATCTGGGGAAGTTTGCAGGCAGAAGAGAGACGCCAGATTCTCAGAGCCATTCGGCGACCTAGCAGACTCCAGAGAATAGACGAGCTGTTTGAGGTTATTCAGCAAAGCTTTAACACCGTCGATATTCCGCTGATTTTAGTGGTGATGGCCACCGGGGCACTGGGTAGCTTTGTCAGCGTGATTGTGCGGGCTGACGAATTTGTCACCAAGCAGTCGGTGAATCAGTTGGACTTATTCTATATCGGCTTTTTCAGACCCCTGGTGGGCATGACCTTCGCCTTTTTCCTGGTAGCCCTGCTGGAATCTGGCCTGTTTGTGAACTTCCTCTCCACCAGTGAAATCAAGCCCAGCCAAAAGATTTATCTCTATATCACCATTTCCTTCGTAGCGGGCTTTAGTGAACGCTTGGTTAGAGACATTATGGGCAAAACGGAGCAGTTCGTCGGAGCGCGGCGAGATGAGCTATAGTCACCAATAGATTCTTCTGGGGGCAAAAAAAGCGATATGTGTCGCCTTTTGGGGTATTTAGGCCCTACAGTCACGCTCGATCGCCTGCTAATTAAGCCAGAACACTCGCTGATTGAGCAGAGCTACCAGCCGCGCGAGATGGAAACTGCCCTGCTCAATGCCGATGGCTTTGGTCTGGGCTGGTATCATCCGCAGCGCCCCTGCGAACCTTTTGTCTATCGCAATACTCTACCGATTTGGAACGATACCAATCTGCCAGCCCTGAGCCGCTACATTGAATCTAGCTGCACTCTGGCCTACATTCGCAGCGCCACTATCGGTCAGGCCATCAGCATCGATAACTGCCAGCCCTTTCAGCACCGGCAAATCCTCTTTGTCCATAACGGCTTCATTGAAAACTTTCGTCAGTCGCTTTATCGCCCGCTGCGCGATCGCCTCTGCGATGTTGCCTACCAGAGCATTCACGGCTCCACCGATTCTGAGCATATTTTTGCCCTGCTGGTGCACCAGCTTGAAGCTCAGCCCCATCTCTCCCTGGCAGAAGCTCTGTATCAAACTCTGCAGCAGCTAGCCGAGCTGAGCCAGCAGCATCGCATCCGCACCCTGGCCAATGTTGTGGTTAGCGACGGTCAGCAACTGGTATTCGCTCGCTTTGCCACTTCGGATCCGCAGCCCTCCCTGTACTGGCTGCGAGACGATCCGCTACTGCCAGAATCAGTGCTGGTAGTTTCTGAACCCCTCTTTGCTGCCGACTGGCAACCCTGTCAGCCCTCTATGCTGCTACAGGTCAGCCGCGACCTAGAAATTCACAGCCGTCCCCTAGACTTTGCCTAAGCTATGACCGCTAGCTCTCTCAGCCGGTTTCATCCTGAGCGATCGCCCCATGCCGCCCGACTAGACGCTGACTTAGAACAGACGCGATCGCACCTGCGGCAAGCTTATCTCGCCTGCCGGGCTGACACCCTAGCTCTAGCTAGTTCTTTAGACGACACCGCGTTTTACCAGCAGGCCCACCCCGACTTCAGCCCCATCGGCTGGCACCTCGGCCATATTGGCTTCACCGAATCCCTCTGGATTCTAGAACATTTAGCCCAGCGCCCCTGCCCTTTCCCCCAGTACCGCCAGCTTTTTGCTGCTGACGGCCTGCCCAAAGCCGAACGGCAAAATCTCCCTGACTTGCCTACCCTGCTCACCTATCTCGACACCCTGCGGGCTGAAGTTTTAGACTACCTGGCGATCGCCCCCCTAGCCCAGCAAAGCCGCCTCTGGCACTGGCTCCTACAGCATGAAAGCCAGCACTACGAAACCATGATGATGGTGCAGCAGATGCATCGGCTAGGAGAGGGGGAGACGGGGGAGATGAGGAAGCTTGAGACGATCAAGACAGAAAATGCTGGGCAATTCAGCAATCAACGTCTACTATCAACGTCTTACTATTGCTATCCATCTGCCTCATCCTCCCTATCTGCCACCCCCCACCTCATCCCCGCTGGTCCCTTCCAAATGGGCTATGACGGCATTGAGGCAATCGACAATGAGGCACCAGCTTATTCGGTTTATTTAGACGATTTCTACGTTGACCCCTATCCGGTAACGCAGACAGAATTTCAGCAGTTCATGGCTGCTGGCGGCTATCGAGAGCAGCAATATTGGTCAGCGGCGGGCTGGGAGTGGCTGCAGCAAGCACGAGTAGAGCGTCCGCTCTATTGGCGATCGCACTCGGATGATGCACCCGTCTGCGGCGTGAGCTGGTATGAGGCAGCGGCCTATGCTTGCTTTGTGGGGAAACGGCTGCCGACCGAGGCAGAGTGGGAAAAGGCAATGCAGGCTCATTCTGTATCAGAAGTCACTCCAGCGACAGACGGACGGGGCGATCCCAGGCTCTACAATGGCAGCGATCGCGCAAAAGCGGTGCCTACGGCCCAGTCTGCTCTAGCGGCCTCCTGCGGGCAGGTATGGGAGTGGACAGCTTCCTGGTTTACTGGATATCGCGGTTTTCTAGCTTATCCTTACCGGGGCTACTCCCAGGCGTATTTTGACGGTCAGCATCGAGTCTTGAGGGGAGGAAGCTGGGCTACTCGTCCTTGGGCACGGCGCACCACATTTCGCAACTGGTACCACCCCCATGTGCGACAGGTTTTTGCGGGCTTTCGCTGCGTGTCTGACTAATGTATCTAAAACCCTAGCCGCAAAGCGATCGCCAGTGGGACAATACGCTCGCATCCTGATGTCTGCCAGTTAGCTGTGCATTTTTTACGCCTAAAGCCCCCAAGGCTGATTACAGGTGCTGCTGTCACGTTGATAAAACACTATGCCAATCTCTAAGCCGCCTCATATGTCGCCGCTAAAGCCCGTTGAGGCAGGAGTAAAAACGTCTATAGAAGACCGGCTGACCCTGCAAAATGGGTTAAACGGCGGAGCTGAAACCGAAATGGGGCAGGACGTTATTCATGGGCTGACCCAGCAGCCTAAGACACTCCCCCCCAAGTATTTCTACGACGATCGTGGCTCGCAACTGTTTGAGCAAATCACCCAGCTACCGGAATACTATCTGACCCGCACCGAAACTCAAATATTAAAAAGCTCAGCCGCCGCGATCGCGCAGCTCACCGGCCCCTGTGAACTCGTTGAATTGGGCAGCGGCAGCTCAACTAAGACGCGCCTGCTGCTAGACGCCTATCAGGCGGCGGGCTATCCCCTGCGCTATCTGCCGATTGATGTCAGCGGCGGTATGCTCAAAGACAGTGCCCTCCAGCTTTTGCAGGACTATTCCACCCTGCAGGTACACGGCTTGGTCAGCACCTATGAAACAGCGCTAGCTCACTTGCCAAAGGCAAAGCTGCCTAGCCGCATGATTGGTTTTATTGGCAGCACTTTGGGCAACTTGACGCCAGCGGCTTGTCAGGCATTTTTGGCGAAGATATCCCAGGCGCTACAGCCTCAGGAATACTTTTTGCTGGGCGTGGACTTGCGCAAGCCCAAAACAGTTTTAGAAGCGGCCTATAACGACAGTCAGGGGGGGACAGAGGCGTTTAACTTAAATATGCTGCATCATCTCAACTGGCGCTTTGACGGCAATTTTGAGGTTTCTCAGTTTAAGCACGTGGCTTTTTATAACGAGGTCGAACACCAAGTCGAGATTTACATTGAAAGCCTAGTTGAACAGACGGTTAGGCTAGCAGCGCTGGATCTACGGGTGCATTTTGCCCAAGGCGAACGGCTGCTGAGTGAGATTTCACGCAAGTTTGATGTGCAAGTTCTAACTCAGGAGCTAGCAGGCTTCAATCTCTCTGTGCTTAAAACCTTCACCGATGAGCGTGACTGGTTTGCTCTGCTGCTATGTCAGCGTCAATAGCCTGTAAACCATAGCTACGGTAGGGGTTTGACCGGCCAAATCCCTACCACAGACGCCAGCCTTATTCGTTTACCAGTTCGGTGTTCACCTCGTTGACCGGACGCCGCTTTAGCTCAATTGATTCCGATCGCGGCAGCAGATCAAACACCTGCCGCATCACATCGTCTACAGCCGTGTACTCAACAGTGCCAGCCTCATTGAAGACTACCTCGCCCGCCTGATTAAAAACCAGAGTTTGCGGCACGACTCCCTCAAAGTAATAGCCTGGCTCCGTCGGCTCGTAGCGCTCTTTGACCGGCACTGAGTCGGCCATGATCGGAATGAAATTAGCGGCTCGTCCATAGGGAGCCTGAAGCTGAGAAACAACAGACGAATATTCTTTGCAGTCAGAGCTGTCGTCTACGTAAAAAACCAGAAGTACGGGCTTATTGGTTTTGAGAGACTGGGCCAAACTGACGCGCGGCGGCACCAGTGAACCATTGCCCGCATATAGCGCAAAAATGTTGCCGTCATAGCGATCGTCATTCAGTCCGGCCCAAGCCGCTCCGGGCAGCAGCCCCAATAGGCTGAACAGTACCAGCGCTAAGGCAATACACTTGAAAAAACGTCTGAAAAAAGCAGTTACGTGAAGCAGCATTCAACTAGCCGAAAGTCAGCAAGATAGATCAAGGCCAAAGCGCGATCGCGCTAGTCCCTTCTTCATTAGGCCATATTTTGACAGCCGTGACTAATTCTCGCGAAAGCTATTGGCTATCTGCTGGAACTCGTCTACGTGTTGATCAAACTGGTCAGCCTGCGTCCAGCTAATAATCTGATAGTAAGCCCGCTGGGTCGCCACGGTGGTATGCAGGTAGGTGATGGGCACTTCGTCGTAAATCCCTTCAATCACGTACTGCACCGCGTTGTTGCTGTTGACTAGATCTACCTCGGTAGGGGTTTCTTCAATGAACTGATCCAAGCCAGCAATTAGCAGGCGGCGATAGGTCGTGGCGTTATTTTCGAGGGTGAATTTATCTAGGTTGTTCTTATCTTCGGCCAGCACAAGGGTGTAGAGATCCTCAGCCGGACGCACCAACTGCAAATCCGCATTGCGGTGCAGTCCTTCCGTTTGCTGCCAGTTGAGGGGAGGCGATAGCTGAATGTCTCCCTCGTCACTGCGAAGACCCAGATTGAGGCTATCATCGCCTGAGCTGCGGATACCTGAATCTGGATCTACCGATTCAATCTCAACTGGCTCAGAAATGCCCAGGAGATCTTCCATAAAGCTACAGCCACCAAGCAAGGAGCTGAGCAAAATTGCAGTAGTCGCCGCCAACCTGACGCGCCGAATGGCCATCGCTCTCATTGCCACGAAAGAACGGGATTATTGTAGCCAAAGCATAGCATCTAAGCGATAAGATAAATCTTCGCCGAGGTCTGAGCCAAAGCAGAATCTGCCTGAGCCTTTTCTAGCTGGTTCGCTGTCTGGCGCCTTTAAAAAATGGCAGGATAGGTTGAGAGCCACTGCTACCCTTTAGTTGCTACCGCAAACGCTAAAAAATCACCATGCTAAGAGCCGGAATTGTTGGTCTCCCGAATGTCGGTAAATCAACGCTGTTTAACGCCCTCGTCGCTAATGCTAAAGCCCAAGCGGCTAACTTTCCTTTCTGCACGATTGAGCCAAACGTAGGCGTGGTGGCAGTGCCGGATGAGCGCTTGGGCGTTTTGGCCAAAATTTCGGAATCAGCGGAAGTGCTGCCAGCCCGGGTTGAGTTTGTCGATATTGCCGGACTGGTGCAGGGAGCCAGTAAAGGGGAAGGACTGGGCAACCAGTTTTTAGCTAATATCCGGGAGGTTGACGCCATTGTGCACGTGGTGCGCTGCTTTGAGAACGACGACATTATCCACGTCTCTGGCTCAATCGATCCGCTGCGCGATATTGAAGTTATCAACTTAGAACTGGCGCTGTCAGATCTGGCCCAAATCGAGCGGCGGCTAGAGCGGGTTCGCAAGCAGGCTCGCAACAATAAAGAAGCTCAGGCAGAACTGGAAATTTTAGAAAAGCTGCAGCCTGCTCTAGACGAAGGCAAACCCGCCCGCGCTGTTGAGCTAGAGGCCGAGGAAGACCTGATCATCAAACCCCTAGGACTGCTCACCCGCAAACCGATTATCTACGCGGCCAATGTCTCAGAAGAAGACCTCGCTACGGGCAATGAGTGGGTCGAGCAGGTACGGCAGCTCGCCGCAACAGAAGCAGCTCAGGTGGTGGTGGTTTCGGCCCAGGTGGAGGCAGAGCTGGTAGAACTTTCGGCTGAGGAACGAGTGGACTTTCTGGAGTCTTTGGGTGTGACAGAAGGGGGCCTCAAGTCACTGATTCGCGCCACCTACGAGCTGCTGGGGCTACGCACCTATTTCACCACGGGGCCAAAAGAGACGCGGGCCTGGACAATTCAGTCTGGGATGCTGGCACCCCAGGCGGCAGGGGTAATTCATACCGACTTTGAGCGCGGCTTTATTCGCGCCGAAACCATCGCCTATGAAGATTTAGTCACAGCCGGTTCGATGAATGCGGCCAAGGAGAAAGGCTTAGTCCGCAGCGAAGGTAAGGAATATACCGTCAAGGAAGGCGACGTCATGCTGTTTCGCTTTAACGTATAAGCCTTGTCTACTCCAGGCCGTGACTTTTGCCGATTACCCAATGACGGCGGAAAAAGCGCGACAGGCTAGACTCCTCCAAATTCAAGCAAATAGGCCGACCGTGAGGGCACGTCCGGGGATGGCGCGTCTGCTGCCACTGATGCAGCAGCGTCTGCATCTGCGGCTGGCTGAGGGCAACACCGTTGCGAATGGCAGTGCGGCAGGCAGTTGCTACCAGCGCCGCGTCTAGGCTACCGCCCAGGCTCAGCTCCACTAAAGCCTCAGCACAGTCTTCCCTATCCGCCAACGCTGCCGGGACCTCCCGCACCGCCCACAGGGCTTCCCCAAATGGCTCAACTGAGAGCGAAAGCGCTTGGAGCTGCTGCACCTGGGCTGAACTGAGATGAGACAGCACAATCGGCGGTTCCTGGGGCACGATCTGCCAGCGATCGCAGAGCTGCTCATACAGCACCCGCTCATGGGCAATGTGCTGCTCAATTAGGCAAACTCCGGTGGGAGACTCCGCCAGAATGTAGCGGCCATGCACCTGGGCGATCGCCTGCAGACTGCCCTGAGGTTCCGTCGGCTCCACAGGGGAAATTTGACGGGAATTGCCATAGACGCCTGCCGCCTCCGCTGTCTTCAGGACCTGATCAATCCGGCTGTTGTCAGCCGTTTCCAGCAGGGAATGCGGCACCCAGCCCAGTCCCTGGGCGATCGCCTCTGAAACCTGAGCCTGCCAGTGTTCTAGATGGTGCAGATAGACAACTGACTTGGCCGGATGGCGGTTCCAGTCGATATAGGCGGGGCTAAGCTGCAGGTGGACAAAGCAAACTGGATAGCGATCGCGGGGCAGCATTCGCTGAAAGCTGCCAATCAAAGTATGCTCTAGCTCCGGGGCCTGGACAACACGGCCATTGAGGGCCACTTTAATCCAGTCAGCGCGGCGGCGATGACAGCGATCGGGCAGGCCCATCAACACATAAGCCTGACCGCTACTGGCAGCGTCAGTGGGCAGCGTCAGCGACCAGTTCACCTCGCGCAAATCAGCGGGCTGGGTATGGCGCAGGAGCTGGGGCAAAATAGTCTGGGCTGAGGGTCCCGGCCACAGGGTAAACCAGGGACGATGGCGCTGCTCTACCTGCCAGGTGACGTGGGGATGACACAGGGCTAGCTGCTGCACCATGAGCTGGATGGCCCGGAGCTGCTGCGGGATGCTGGGTAAGCTATCGCGGCGGGTAGGCCAGTCCTGAAACAGATGGGAAACGGTGACAATGCTGCCGGGGGCGATCGCAACGGTTTTGAGGTCAGCTACCTGGCCTTGGCGATCGTAAACGGCCTGCCAGCCCTCAATCTCAGACGGCTCACGGCTGCAAATCTCTAAAGCGGCTAGCTGACTCAGACTGTGCAGGGCCTCACCCCGAAACCCCAGACTCTGAATCGCCCACAAGTCGTCCTGGGTGCGAATTTTGCTGGTGCTGTGGGGAGCAGCGGCCTGCTTTAGATCCGCTAAACTCATCCCCCGGCCATTATCCACAACGCGGATGCGGCCCTGCTCCGGCCAGACTGAAATTATCAGGCGCGTAGCACCGGCGTCTAAGGCATTCTCTGCTAGCTCGCGCACCACAGCGGCGGCAGAGTCAATAACCTCACCGGCGGCAATTAAATGAACCAGCTCAGTTGAAAGGGGCTGAATTTGAGAAATCACGCGCTAGGGCAATCTTTCAGACAATCTGTATATTCCTTGTTCTCAGCCTAGCGCAGCCAATTGCAGATGTTTAAGTGGCTGGGTCATCCCTGTTCTCAAAGTTTTGGCGCTTGGCGCTCTAAGCATTGAATCAGCTTAAACAAAACGATAAATAGTGCCCTATGACACAGCCCATACCAGAAAACGGTAATATTTTAATTCATCAGGCATAAATTTTTACACAAATACAAAATGTTTTGTTAAGTTGCAGATATATTTCTCATTTTTCTAGCTTCAACCTCTTCTAGGAGAACCGACCATGTTTCCTAAGCCCGCTCCGATTCAGGCGTATTCGCGCGTGTATGATCTCAAGTCTCGCCTAGACTGGGGTGAGCCAGCCCTGACCATTATCGATGTGCGCGATCGCCAACTGTTCAACCAGGCTCGCATCTTGGGAGCGGTTTCGATGCCAATGGCGGAGCTGGTCAACAGCGCCACCGCTAGCCTAGAGCCTGAGCGCGATCTATACGTTTATGCCGATACCGATGAAGAAGCGGCTGAAGCGGTCGCCCATCTCCACTCAGCTGGATTCCGCAATGTTTCGCTACTGCGCGGTGGCGTGGCAGCCTGGAAAGCAGTTGGTTTTCCTACCGAGTCTACCGGCAACTTAGCAGCCTAGGCAGCAGCAGACAGGTGGGCGTAAGCTTCACCGTGAGCGGGGAAAAAGCGTAACTGCTGCGGCCTGACGGCAGCGCGGACATGTGCTCCCACCGGCAGACGGACAGTCGTGCGGGCATGGAGCATTTGGTTGGAAGGGGTTTTGAGGCAGTATTTATATTCTCTGCCGAGAAAATGGCGATCGCGCACCAGCAAAGGCGCCTGCTCGTCCAGCTCAATCTGCAAGTCTTCCTGGCGGATCATCAGTTCACCGCGCTCTGCCTGCGCTGTCTGGCTAGCGCTCAGTTCAAAGTGACCAATTTCTGTCTCCCACAGCTTGCCCTGTCGCCGCGCCGGAATAAAATTGGCCTGCGTCACGAATTCAGCCACAAAGCGGGAGGCAGGCTGACAATAGATCTCTTCTGGGGTACCGACCTGTTCAATGTGTCCGCGTTGCATCACCGCTAGGCGGTCAGAAATGGCGAGGGCTTCTTCTTGGTCGTGGGTGACAAAAATTCCCGAAGCGTTGATGCTTTTAAGGATATCGCGCACTTCCTGTCGCAGATAGAGCCTCACCTGTACATCTAGATTGCTGAAAGGCTCGTCTAATAAGATCAAGGCCGGACGCGGCGCCAGTGCCCTAGCAAGTGCCACCCGCTGCTGCTGTCCGCCGGATAGTTCATGGGGATAGCGCTGCTCTAAACCGCCCAGACCCACCAGGGCGATCGCTTCATGTGCCCGGCGCTGGCAGTCTGACTTGACTAAATCGCCCTGCCGAACCAGGGATTTTAGACCAAACATGACGTTCTCAGCCACATTCAGGTGCGGAAACAGGGCATAGTCCTGAAAGACAATGCCCACCCCTCGCTGCTCCGGCACTGTCCAACGCCCAGCCGCACAGACCGTTGCGCCAGCTAGCTCAATTACGCCCTGCTGGGGCCGCTCAAATCCGGCAATCAGACGCAGCAGAGTCGTCTTACCGCAGCCAGAGGGGCCCAGCAAACTCAAAAGCTCACCGCTGCCCAGGTGGAGGTTGACAGCTTCAACCGCGTAGGGACCAGTGCGGCCATAGCGTTTAGCAATGTTTTCTAGGCGCAGAACGGGCTGTGGCTGTAGGGTAGGAGCAGAGGGAACTTTGGATTGAAGCAGCATTGATAAGACTAGAGAATATAGTGAGACAAAAATTTGTAATCTAAATTCTTTTGACTGTTTTTATTGAAAGTCTGATGCATTAAAGCGTCTACCGACTTAAGGCCCATTTTAAGCTTATTTCACACTCGTAACGCAGAATCTTAGCCATTCGCTCATTTTTGTCAACGGCCTAGAGCTGGGTAGAGACGAGTTTTGAGACTAATTTCACGCCTCAGCAAACAGCCAGTTTCGGGTTTGCGGTTGAGAGTAGAGCCACGGCTAACGCCGTGAATTACCTGGTTACTGCTGCGATCTATTTTCAACTGGTTGGAGCAGTTGACTCCAGCCTGGCGATGTCTTAGCAGACTCAGCTACAAAGCTGTTATTGGAATTCCCGCTGACGATCGCCTAAAAAATCGCTATCACCTGCTAAATAGACATTAGCTGTCAGCTCAGCGGTTTTACACGACTTGGTAAGTTACGAGCAGAGAAAATTAGATGTCGGCATCGAGAATTTCAAGCCGGCATCAGTACCTCCATAATCTGAGCGATAGACCGCCCCTGAGCCAGGAGCCCCTGCGTCATCTCT
>JAAHIC010000007.1:10000-13213 GCA_010671965.1 Leptolyngbya sp. SIO4C5 | reverse complement strand
TGCCAACTAAATCCGGCTATTATCCACCCGGACTTAGTTGGCCCTTGATACCAGCGGCGCGGCAAACTAGCTGCCAACCCCAAACCTACTAAAACCAGTCCATAACCGCCGAGCGGTAGTCCTAAAAAGCTGGTAGAGTCTGACCATAAAATTGGTAAGCCCGATGCCAGCAAACCTAAAACATAGGCTAAGCAAACAATCAGGCCAGTCATTGGCGTCATCTTAGGCTAGTTCCTCCAGGCACCCACCCTAGCTAGCCCATTCAGTTGTCAGAATTATCGAAAAAAAAACCCTGCGGCTGCAGAGCTGGAAAAATGCTGTTTCGGTTCAGCTAACTCAGAAGACTTAAATAGATAGCCCCAGTCTCAGTCCCAAAAAGGCATGAATAAACATGAGCGCGATCGCTACCGTACCGAGATAAGCGTGCGCTGTTCGTAAAGCTGCCTGATTCCCGCCAAACTTAGTAGCGGAAATGAAACCATTCGTTGCCAACAAACCCACCACGACTGACCCTGTCCAAAAATGCGGACTTTCTAAAATGGGCTGTTCTTGCATAACTAGCGATAGCACTCCCCCTGTATAGCCCAGCGCAATGAAGGTAAATAGCCAGGGAGCTAACTTTCGGTGATTGGACTTATTCTCCACAGCAACTTCCTTGTCTGCTGCAGTACGTCCCCGCCAGCCAGCCCAGGCCACAAAAGTGCCCATGACAAAAATAACAATTCCCATCATCAGGGGATGACCCCAGTGGACGATAGGCTCAGGCATACCAAAATTGCGGAACCAGCCCGCAATTGGTTCTAAAGATGCTCTCAAATTGGAAACCATGACAACTCCACCAATCAAGTTCACGCTTACATTTCCTAATAGGCCGTCAACAGCAGAGGCTGTCACCTGTGCTGTTTTGAACAGATCGCCTTCTTAAACAACTAGCTGCAGACACTGCGCTCAAGCAGCCTGGACTGATACATTTTCTGATAAAAGCGGAAAACCCATAGCTTCACGCTGCTCCAAGTAAAGATGCGCCACTTGTCTTGCTAAAGCCCGCACCTGACGAATATACCGGGTGCGCTCTGTGACCGAAATGACGCCGCGAGCATCTAGCAGATTAAAAGTATGGGAGCACTTTAGGACGTAGTCATAGCCAGGGAGTACCAGCTTTTTCTCCATTAGCTGCTCAGCTTCCTTGCGATAGAGATCAAACAGCATGAATAAAAGCTCTGGATTTGAGGCATCGAAGTTGTAGGCTGAATGCTCAATCTCTCCCTGCATGTGGACATCGCCATAGGTAATCTGGTCGTTCCACTGAATTTTGGCGATCGCGTCTACTTCCTGTAAATACATCGTCAAACGCTCTAATCCGTAGGTCAGCTCAATTGAAACCGGATCGCAGTCAATCCCACCGCACTGCTGAAAATAGGTGAACTGGGTAATCTCCATCCCATCGAGCCAGACTTCCCAGCCCACACCCCAAGCTCCTACAGCTGCATCCTCCCAGTTATCTTCGACAAAACGAATGTCGTGATCCTCAGGCCGGATACCTAAAGCTTGCAAAGACGCCAGATAGGTTTCTTGAATGTTGCTAGGGGATGGCTTAATCAGAACCTGATACTGATAGTAGTGCTGGTAACGATTGGGATTTTCTCCATAGCGGCCATCCGAAGGTCGTCGGCAAGGCTCCACATAAGCCACTGACCAAGGCTCAGGCCCAATCGCCCGCAAGAACGTATGCGGACTCTTAGTCCCAGCCCCTTTCTCCGTATCATAGGGCTGCACAATCAAACAGCCACGCTCAGCCCAGAACTGATGCAGCGTAGCAATAACCGACTGAAAGTTCACTCGCTTCTCCCTCGAACAGATATCTTGCCTGACTATAGCTAAAACCCTGTCTCCTCGGAAGAAGAGACACCTTGGCAGCCTGCAGCATCGATAACTCGCCTTCTCTCTCAATCCGCTCTGATTTAATTGCTCAGCCTGCGCTGATCAGTCGAATTGCTGCCGCCTTCTTCCTAGCATTCAAAACAGCAAAGCCTTGCAATATAAGGTTTTCAAGTCTTTTTTCAAAAAATCAGACTTTTTTGTTGACAGTGCTGTGTCGGTTGGCTATATTAGTAAAGCGCCTGAAGGGGGGACACGGAAGTGAAGTCCTGGGGGGCGAGCCGGACCTAGACAGTTAAATAGTTTGAAAGCCAAAGACGAATTAAACGTCCTGTTCAATTTTGATAGAACTGAGGCTAAATTGGTAAGACTGTAACACGAGAGTGGGTAGTTTGCCAAGGGAGCCGAGAAGAGTTCTGGATACTATGAGTATCTGGATAGATTCTCTAAATAACATGGAGAGTTTGATCCTGGCTCAGGATGAACGCTGGCGGCGTGCTTAACACATGCAAGTCGAACGAACCTTTCGGGGTTAGTGGCGGACGGGTGAGTAACGCGTGAGGATCTGCCTTTAGGAGGGGGACAACAGAGGGAAACTTCTGCTAATACCCCATATGGCGAGAGCTGAAACATTTATGGCCTAGAGAGGAACTCGCGTCTGATTAGCTAGTTGGTGAGGTAAAGGCTTACCAAGGCGACGATCAGTAGCTGGTCTGAGAGGATGATCAGCCACACTGGGACTGAGACACGGCCCAGACTCCTACGGGAGGCAGCAGTGGGGAATTTTCCGCAATGGGCGCAAGCCTGACGGAGCAACGCCGCGTGAGGGAGGAATGCCTGTGGGTTGTAAACCTCTTTTATCAGGGAAGAAGAACTGACGGTACCTGATGAATCAGCATCGGCTAACTCCGTGCCAGCAGCCGCGGTAAGACGGAGGATGCAAGCGTTATCCGGAATTATTGGGCGTAAAGCGTCCGCAGGTGGCTAATTAAGTCTGCTGTTAAAGCCCAGGGCTCAACTCTGGATTAGCGGTGGAAACTGAATAGCTTGAGTGCGACAGGGGTAGAGGGAATTCCCAGTGTAGCGGTGAAATGCGTAGATATTGGGAAGAACACCAGTGGCGAAGGCGCTCTACTGGGTCGCAACTGACACTCATGGACGAAAGCTAGGGGAGCGAAAGGGATTAGATACCCCTGTAGTCCTAGCTGTAAACGATGGATACTAGGTGTTGGACGTATCGACCCGTTCAGTACCGAAGCTAACGCGTTAAGTATCCCGCCTGGGGAGTACGCACGCAAGTGTGAAACTCAAAGGAATTGACGGGGGCCCGCACAA
>JAAHIC010000007.1:0-5000 GCA_010671965.1 Leptolyngbya sp. SIO4C5 | reverse complement strand
GGACTAAGCTACTAGAAAAAGCCTGGGAAATGCGTAATCCTTGAATCTTGAAACTATCCGGACTGGGGGTATCTGTCTATGAAGAGTGACTCAGAAATAATACGGAGCTTGCTCTTGTGGCTCATAGCCGAGCCGAGCCTGACAACCTCCTCACCATCAGGGATCGATTCTCAAGTACCGGCAGATTCAAGGGCGTCGAATATTAATGAATCGCAAACTGATGCTTCCCAGTTGGCCTGGAATTCTCTCAACGCCGAATCTGCTAGCTCGTCACCGGCTGAGCTAGCAAGCTCTGATATTTCTCCACTGCGTTTATCGGATATAGCTGAAATGGGAGATATACCCACCGTGCAAGATCATTTTCAGGCGTTGTTGAAACGTCGTCTTCAAGTTGAGATAGAAAGTCGCCCACCGCTGTTTCCCTGGGAGACTGAGATTCAGGAATATCCTGCTGAAATGCTAAGTTCACTGGGAGAAACCTCAGTTTGGCTCAAGCAGCTACAAAGCTTAGAGCTGCCTGCGGCTTTACCGGAAGGGATTCTGACGGCGCTGCTGCGGCAGTGTCAGGCGATCGCCCAGTCTTCCCTCAAGCAAGGCATCAAGTTAGTGCGAGCGGTTGAACAGCTCTATCCTGAACAGCCACAAACCCTCGATAAAATTGCTGGGATGGTATTAGCCAATGGAGGAGCCATGCGCTCTACGGCAGCCGCGCCGCGCCTAGTCCAGCTCACAGAAGGATACGAAGCTGCCAATCTACAGCAAAAAATTGCCCTATCTATGCTGGCGGCTCAGGCAATTTTTGAGCGGCTGAGTCTGACCGTTTCGTCGCAGAATCCACAGCGATCGCGGCAGTGGCTAACCGATCAAGGCGAGCTACGGATAACGGCAACCTATGAGTCTGCCAATCAGGTTTCAGTTCAGGCGGAGCTGCCCTGTGGCGGCGAACTACGGCTTGCGGGCGAGACTGTCAATCAGTCAGCTCAGCGATCGCAGGCCGGTTCCCTGAGTTTGTCTGTATCTGAGCTGCAGATAGCTCAGCCGTATCAGCTCTCTGTGGCGCTGGTCGATGTGGCAGAACCGCTGGTGTTTAGCCTGCAGGTGGTAGACGAAATCTCAGGCTAGGATAGGGACGAGGAACTGGCGATCGCGCCAACGTCTATCAGTTATAGATGGGAGTTGGCCGTAGGGGTTTGGCACTGCCAAACCCCTACACCAATAAGCAATCTTGCCTAGATTCCTGGCCCTCATTTTTGTCTACCTTCATGGGTTTTTCTTCATCGTCGCAAGGCTCTTTTCTGCAGCAGCTAAGACAGCGGCTGTTGGCGCTGCCTCAGCCCCAAGCTGAGGATTCTATTTTGCTGAGGGTTTTGATTCAGGTTTTAGTAACCCTAGGCATTATTTCAGTGGCGGTAGCAGCGGCTGGAGTGACTCAGACATCAGCCCTCAACCTGTTAGCTATCCCTCTCAGCGCTAGCGGTGCTTACTGGAGCTGGCGGCGGCGGCGCCAAAAAAACATAGCGGCAAAGTTCTGCATTGCTATCGGCATGTTGTTGGCGCTGGCATTTTTCTTTTCGCGGCTGCTGGATAATCCCGGTGATACCCGGATTATTCTGGCAGAGCTGCTGATTCATCTACAGGTACTCCACAGCTTCGATTTGCCTCGCCGCAAAGACTTGGGCTACTCGATGATGATTGGCCTAATTTTGATTGGGGTAGCGGGTACGGTTAGCCAAACCCTCGCTTTTGGCCCGTTGCTGCTGTTGTTTTGCCTCGTGGCTTTGCCAGTTTTAATACTGGACTATCAGTCGCAGTTAGGGCTGCTGCGCCAGGGCTGGCAAAGCCTCAAGGCCGGGGGAGCTTCCCTTAAACAACTCCTAGGACTTGCTGCCGTCGTCTTGACACTGGGACTGGTTATTTTTGCTTTTCTACCTCGCTTGCCAGGCTATCAGATCCGCAGCTTCCCGATCAGTTCAACTGTCGATTTCGACGGTGAGTTTGACGGTAATTTGATTGTGAATCCTGGCTATGTCAACCAGGGAGCAGGCTCAGATGGTGCGGGTGGTAGCGCCGGAGGAGATTTTGGCTCACCCCAAACGGCGACTGGCCCCGGAGAGCTAGACGATACTTTCTATTACGGCTTTAACCAAAACATGAATCAAAACCTGCGGGGGAGTCTGACGCCGCAGGTTGTCATGCGGGTGCGATCGCAGGCGGAAGGATTTTGGCGGGTGCTGGCTTTTGATCGCTACACCGGGCAGGGTTGGGAAATTAGCCGCGATGACGAGGCAAAAACCCTGAGACGATCCGGATTTGCCTATCAGACCTATGTGCCTAGAATGCCGTCTCTGGCCCGCGATCGCGAAATCATCCAAACCTACACCATCACCTCAACCCTACCCAATCTAATCCCAGCGCTCTATCAGCCCGAACAGCTTTACTTCCCCACCGAAGAAGTCGCAATTGATCCGGAAGGCAGTCTGCGATCGCCCGTCAGCCTGGAAGAAGGCATGACCTACACCGTCATCTCCGAAGTCCCTTACCGCGATCGCAGTATTTTGCGAGAGGCCGCAACAGAATATGACGCTGCGGTGCAGCAGCATTATCTACAGGTGCCCCCTGCCATCCGCGATCGCGTCCGTCAGCAAACAGAGGCGCTACTAGCGCGATCGCCGCAGCCCCTCACCAATCCCTATGAACAGGCACTGTTCTTAGCCCAAGCCCTGAAGCAAAACTATACGATTCAGCCCGAGCTACCATTTTTTGAAGCAAATGAGGATCTAGTTGAAGCATTTCTGTTTCAGTATGAGGGGGGCTATCCGGATCATTTCTCAACGGTGCTGACGGTAATGCTGCGCTCCATCAGCATTCCGGCGCGGCTGGTGGTTGGCTTTAGTCCCGGCGAATTCAATCCGTTTACTGGCTTCTACGTGGTGCAAAACACGGACGCCCATGCCATGACCGAGGTCTATTTTCCCCGCTATGGCTGGTTTGCTTTTGACCCCATCCCCGGGCACCCGCTGATTCCGCCCTCAATCGAAGATTCCCAGGTTTTCAGTACGCTGCGGCGTTTCTGGAACTGGGTAGCCGGCTGGCTGCCGTCCCCGGTGGCGGGCTGGCTCAATGGTGTTTTTGCATTCGTCGGAGCGGCGATCGCCCGCAGCCTCGGCTGGTTCTCTGGCCTGTTCCGGCAGGGCTGGTTGGGCATCCTGACGGCGATCGCCACTCTATTGGGCCTAGGCTTTTTGGGCTGGCTAAGCTGGCGCGGCTGGCTGAATTGGCGGCGTCAACGCTGGCTGCAAAAGCTGCCGCCTACTGAAAGTTTGTATCAGCAGATGGTGGAATGGCTAGCCCAGCAGGGATATCCTAAGTCTGTAGCTGAAACCCCCGTAGAGTATGCGCGGCGCTGCGGCGATCGCCCCGATCCGCAGCGTGCCGAAATCATTGCTGAAATCACTCAAGCCTATGTGCGCTGGCGCTATGGTCAACAGGCTCAAAACAATCCATATTTACAGCAACGCCTGCAGCGACTACGACAGCCTCGGCGGCGATCGCTGCCATAAATTTACCGCAAATAAGCCTTGCTAAAATGCCAAAAACCCGCTCAACGAGCGGGTTTTTGATCAATCGGAGCGGCGGGATTTGAACCCACGACCCCCACTACCCCAAAGTGGTGCGCTACCAAGCTGCGCTACGCCCCGGAACTTTATGCCTATCAAGCATAGCATAGGAGGTCAGGGCAATCAGAGCAAGTTTTGGCCAAAGGCCAATTTTTAGGGTTAGAAAGTAGAGTTCATCGGCGCTACCTGCTCGGCTAAAGGCAGCACATCTCGGCCATGCAGGTTGGGAATGGGAGGTGTGGCTTCAACTTTGAGAACATTGTTGGTGTTGATGAACACCGTGCGTTCTGGCAAATGCAAGATCCACCAGTGCGACTCTAACAGGTGCCGCGTATTCATTTGGAACTGAGAGGTTGTAGTAGCCTGCTCACCCACGGGCTGCGGAATTGAGAATGACTCAACCTGTCCATCTCGATAGTAAAAGGTGATTTGGGTAGCGCCGCTAGCTGCATTCATGATTCTGTTCCTCTGGCTATCTGGCTAAGCAAGGCGATCGCTTTGCTTAGCCAGATATTACTCCACTGAGAGTCTTTTGTGCCGCTAGAATCCGTACGACCAGCGGGCGTTATAGCCACGCGTGTCTAAATGAGTGAAGACGGTGGCACTGGCTAATCCCCCCTTAGATCCCCACCAGCCATTGAGGCGATCGTAGACGTCATAGGGATGAATACCCGAAACCACAAAATCCACAGCATCTCCATTGAGATGTCGGGATCTAGAAGCCCCACCGACGCGCCGATTGGTAGCCGGATCGCGGTACCAGGAGTTGATCCGAATGGGTCGGTTGCCCAAACGCTTGCGCACTTCTTCCATTGCCTTGGCAATGCGGATAATGCCGTAGACTACGCCTGCATTCGCGGGGACGCGGCTGCCGTTGTGGGTCGCTTCGGCCCAGGTGAAGTTGCCGTTGGGCAAAATCGGATTGGCCAAATAGTAAACGCCTTGAAAGCCCGGTAGCCGAATACTCGCGCCGCGATTGGGGGGCGCTGTGTCAGCGGTATCTTGGGGCTTGTTATCTGGCTCATTGCCTTCAATCTGTACGTCCGGCATGTAGGCATACCAGGTATTGCGATTTTCCGGGCCGAGAAAGGCGCTGCTGAGCGCTAGCTTGACATGGCTATTTTCAGCCGGCGCGTGGGAGTTAATTTCAAAGACCGTGCCGTTTTTGATGAAAATCTTTTCGGTGTCAGACAGTTCACTGGAGAGCTTAGGTTCCAGCTTGAATAGAGTATCGCTGATGACTTTGAGGGCAATGCTAGAACCCTGCACTTTTACGTCAGGATTAAAGGCATACCAGGTATTGCGGTTTTCTGGGCCGAGAAAAGCGTTGGCGATCGCAACTTTGAGGTGATTTCCTTCGGCTGGCAGATAGGACTTGAGATA
>JAAHIC010000699.1 GCA_010671965.1 Leptolyngbya sp. SIO4C5 | reverse complement strand
ACGTCATTGATCAGCTCTAGCAGATGTTTGGCGCTGTGGCTGATGACGCTAACTTCCTCGGCGGCAGTCAATAAAGCTGGATTGTGGGAGAGCAGTTCGGTAAATCCCAGGATGGCATTGAGTGGTGTTCGTAGCTCATGGCTCATATTGGCTAGGAACTCGCTTTTGGCGAGATTGGCGCGATCGGCGGTCTCCTTAGCCGTTTGCAGTTCGGCAGTGCGTTCGTTGACCCGCTCTTCTAAACTTTCAAAGGCGGTCTGTAACTGCGCCGACATCTGGTTGAAGGCCCGCGCCAAGGTTTCCAGGTCGGAGATTCCTCTGACCTGAACCGACTGGCTGAGCTGGCCTGCCGCGATCGCTTCAGCCGCCTGCACCAGGTTAGAAATGGGCGTCGTGATCCAGCGGGAAGTCAGCAGGCTGAGCAGCACCGCGATCGACAGCGCCAGGGCAGACAGCACAATTGTGTGACGGGTATTGGCGTTGACCTGTCCCATAAAGTCGGCCTCAGGGACTACCACCACGATGAGCCAGTCGATGCCCACACCGACTGAAAGGGGCGCAACTTGCAGAAGATGTCGCTGTCCATCAAGCCAAAATTTCAGCTTCTGCGGCTGTTGGATGGCCTGTAAACTATCAAACTGCTGATCAAGATAAGTACTGGCGGCTCGAATCAGAGGCGTAGCGCTGGCTGTCGCTGGCAGGCGACCTACGGCTCCATTTTGCAGTGAGAACGGGTTTTGACCATCGGAACTGCCTACCATTGCCCCGGTGCGCTCAATGATAAAGGTTTGCCCAGACGCGCTGATATCTAAGCTATTGAGCAACTGACTAACCTGGTCGAGATTGAGAATTGTGCTGGCAACCCCGATCAAATTTTGATTTTGATCGTAGATGGGACGAGAGGCATTGATGGCTAGGGTATGGTCTGCTGAACGGCTAACAGAAGAATAGATAGGCGTCCAGACCGGACTTGCCGCCGCGATCGCAGTTTGATACCAGGGGCGATCGCGAGCATCCACGTTTTGCGCCGCTATCTGCGTATTTAAGACAGTGCGCTGCACGTCTACCTGGTGACTCACGAGGTCATAGCCGGTACCGGCACCCGCATATTCAATAAAGTAGGTATCTTGTTGGTCATGGGTCTGACGAAACAGACCGATCAAAGAACCATTGGGCCTACCAAAGCCGATGCCTCTGAGATTGTCAAATGTCTGCAAATAGTCCCAAAACAGCGCTTCAACAGAGCGAATATTTTGCAAATCGAAAGACTCTCGCTGCAGCGCTTTGGCCGTCAAACGGTTGACGGTTGTAGCCGTAGACAAAATATCGCGGACTTCGTGATCAATGCGGTAAGTGACCTCATCACGTAGCTGATCGGCCACATCATTGACAGCCTGTTGGCCGTTGCGAATCGATAGCCATCCGGTCAGGCCGACAGCAACTCCCAACTGCAGCACAAAAGGCACAACTAAAATTAGGCGGAGCGGAGCTTTGCGAATCAATTGAGGCTGACTTAACAAAGCTGATAGCGCTTTCATAATAGATTCTTCAGTGCGGTGGAATTGGCCTCTGTAAGGTGAAATAGAAAGTAGCGCCTTGCCCTGATTGACTCTCAGCCCAGATGGTGCCGCCGTGGCGATGGATAATCCGCTGGACGATCGCTAGGCCAATACCAGTGCCCTCAAATTCTCGCTGAGAATGTAGGCGCTGAAATGGGCCAAAAAGCTGATCGGCATAAGCCATCTCAAACCCAACACCATTATCGCGGACGAAAAGAGTATCGTCGGCTAGGCTATCTACAATGATTCGGGGCGCAGGTACAGAGCGGCTAAACTTCAGGGCGTTATTGATCAGATTGCTGAAAACCTGCTGCAGCAAGACGGCATCGCCTCTGACGATGGGTAAGTCTCCTAGCACAAACTCGGCCTTGGCGGCAGCGGGGCGATCGCTGCTGAGCAGATCAATAGCCTGCTGCACTAGCTGCCGGGTATTGACCAACTCATAGGTTAGCTGTCGGCGGCCCACGCGCGATAAGGTCAGTAAGCCATCGATTAGACGGCCCAGCTTGAGACTGCTCTCATCAATGACTTTGAGATAGTGAGCGACTTTAGGATTGGCAATAACGCTATGGGGCTCTAGCTGCTGCCGCAGCGCATTGGCAAAGCCATGAATATGACGCAGCGGGGCGCGCAGGTCGTGGGACACCGAATAGGAAAACGACTCTAGTTCTTGAACTGTTGCCTTGAGCTGAGTTGTCTGCTCGGCTAAAAGCTGGCGCGTTTGCACCAGGGTCGTCACATCCGTCAGGCTGCCCACATAGCCGACGACCTGACCGGACGCATCTTTTTCCGGCTGGGCCTGACAGTAAACCCATTTGAGGCTGCCATCCGGCATTTGCAGACAGCTTTCTACATAGTGGTGGGAGCCTTCCTCAATAATTGCCGCCCACTCACTGACAAGGCGATCGCGCCAGTTTGGGTGAACGCAGGTTAGCCAGCGATCCCCCAGTCCTTCTGCTAAAGTGAGTCCCGTAATTTCGCTCCAGCGCTCGTTGGCATAGATCAGGCTGCCGTTCACATCGTTGCGAAAGATGCCCACTGGCGCTGACTTTGCTAAAGCGGCATAGCGACGTTCACTTTCACGCAGAGCCGTTTCGGCTCGCTTGCGATCGCTAATATCAACGTGACAGCCAATCATGCGCAGCGGATTGCCTGCTTCGTCCCACTCAATCACCTTGCCGGAACACATGACCCATACCGTCGAGCCGTCTTTGTGGCGATAGCGCACTTCGTTGTAGTAGGGAATCTGGCCGTGACTCTGAACGTGCTGTTCAAAACAGACTAAAACTTTAGCTAAATCTTCTGGAAAAATCAGCGCCTGCCAGGTGTCAGGCGTATTAGCCAGCTCGTGTTTGGCTACGCCGATCACGAGCTGGCTAATACGCCT
>JAAHIC010000698.1 GCA_010671965.1 Leptolyngbya sp. SIO4C5 | reverse complement strand
TTTAGAAGTTAGAAGGCAGAAGAATGAAAGGGATAGGCGACAAGGTGTTGGAGTCGATGCGATAAAAAGCCTGTGACCCTACGCGCTATGGGATCGCCTTTGAATTTACCTTCACCTCAGATTTCAGCTAATTTCTGCCCTCTGCCCTCAGATTTCTGCCTTTTATCCAGGGAAGGCAGAAGGATGAAAGAATTGGCGACAAGGTGTTGCGATTGATGCAATCAGAAGTTTGCAACTCTGTTCAATATGCGATCGGCCACCCTTGAAAACATGAATGCCGCTGTTTTCGAGGGCACGAATGAGCAGTATAAATAGGATGAAACAGGCTTGAAATGACTGATGAAGCTGCGCTTCAGACTTGTGGTGAAGCGACTGCCGCTAAATATGTTGCACTTGGTTCTGCCTCTCGCCTAAAGCATCAAGAATTTTAACCCGCAACCTAGAGAAAATTCCGGCTCTGACCCAACTGCTACCATTGACGTAGCTTTGGTCAAAGCGCCGTCATGACCACCCGGAATCCCCTCAACGCCGCCGCCAGTCAACTGCCCCCTGCTGCTGGGCCGTTTCCCCCTGCTCGAACTTCCAGTTCCCTTCCCGCAGCCAGACCAGCCCCGCCGCCTCCTGTCACAGACCCCACCCCAGACGGTCAGCCCCTCTCCCTCCACATCGATCGCCTCACCCTGCACGGCTTTGCCAACATCAACCGCGATCGCCTCCACCACGCCATTGCCCAAGAACTCACTCGCCTCTTCACCGAGCAGGGCATTCCCCCCACCCTCACCCAAAACCAGCAAATAGGTAAGCTAGACGGCGGCAGCTTCAGCCTGCCAGGACAAGCATCCACCCAGGCGATCGCCACCCACATCGCCCAGTCGATTTATCAAGGACTTAGTCATGGGTAGCTGCACTCAAACTTTAGTCAAACCGCTGTTAAAATCCCTCACCTCAACTCCAGCGCTAGCCCAGAAACCCAAATGTAGCTGTGGTAAGTCAGCTGGTCTCAGCGGCAAATGTTCGGCCTGCCAGCAGCGCCACTCCACCAGCCCCCACCCGTCTTCCCCGCTGCACCGCGAAGATGTGCCCTCCCTGCTGCACGAAATTCTCCAGCTCTCGACCTCAGAGGCACAGTCCCTGAGGGAGTCAGGCCCAAGAGAGCCGATGCTTAGCGCCGCCACGGCTCGTAAACAGCATCCAACTCCTACCAAAGCCGTGGGCGAAAGGCCCAGCGACAGCCGCGAAAAACCTGAACCAGAGCAGGGCAGCGCCACCATTCAGTGTGACGGCAGCGGCGGTTATGAAGTTGTGTTGAATAACTGGGCCGGAGCCGCCTGCGGCACCGAAGGCTGCGTGCGTATTCATGAACAGTCTCATATCTCAGACTGGCAGGCTAAGTGGCCTACCGGCTGTCAGGGACAAGCCAGAGGTTATCTACCCAAAGGCGATCCGCCTGACAACCCGCTAATGACGGTAGACGAATACAATGCTTTTCTGAAAAAGAGCGAATGCAAAGCCCACACTGCCGATTTGGCCTGTGCCGAAGCACTGCCCCAAACCGGCGGCTGTGAGCAAACCGTCAAAGACTACATCAAGCTGACTAAAGAGCAAAAAGCCAATTGGTGTCCACGGCTAGGCCGAGCCGCTAAGGTGCTGCTGGGCATCGGCGGTGGTGCTTTGGCTGGCGCGGGCATTGGCGCGCTAATTGGTGGCGGTCTAGGTGCAGGCATTGGCGCGGGCATTGGGGCTTTGATTGGTGGCATTGCAGGTGGTTTGCTGTAATTGAAACAGACGCCCAAAAACTTTTAGCAAATGCCTAGAGGTCTTGATGGAAAAGAGTCAGGCGATTCAAATAGCAGCCCGCTTTGCCGAAGACCAAGGCTATGACACCGCTCTGTATGCGGTACAGGCATCTCTCGAAGGGGAAGTGTGGAAAATTCACTTTCAGCGGCGCAGTGACGCCTATAAACCCAGCCCCGGCGATTTCTTCATAGTGCTAGTAGACTCATCCGCTGCTGTCGTTCAGGCTCTTTACCCAGGGAAGTAGCTATTCCAATGCCACTCAAAACCTCTGTGACTCAGCCAAACAAAAGCAGCGGTGATCGCGCTGTCAGCTTAACCACTCAAAGCGCAGTCAGTCAGGCTCAAAGCTTGCCTTGTGAACAACCCCCGGTAATGCATGAAGCTCTGCGATCGCCCGCAATACCAGTCCGCGCTAGCCAGCCATTTGGGCAAAGCATACTTCCTGCCAATCGAATAGGACAGTTGTTAGAGAACAGAGGACAAAGTTTATTCGCTCCTGAAAAATTGCCTGTTCAACCCATAAATACCCACGAACCCATACTCCAGCGCGCTCCGAAAAAGAAGAAACGAAGTGAAGCAAAAATAGCAAAAATGTTTCAGGAACCTGACTACGCCCATAAGGTGTGGGAAAAGTCTACTCCTGAGGAGCGAGAAGCTGCTTTAAACAAGATGCAGAATGCTTACGGAGAAGATTGGGTAGATGAGTTTTTAACTCTACAAAGCAGTGGTTTTCGTGGAGAAGGCGTAGAAAACTTCTCTTTTGGCCCAGGGGTAGGCCCCAGCAGTGAGGAACTTGCTTTTCAAGGCTATGTAAGACGGTTACGTTTTCCCCTCGGCACGGGAGGCACCTTTGCGGAGGAATGGATACGGCCTTCTGGCAGCTTTGTCAGAGTTATTCGAGAAAATCAGCCCCCAGATCTGACCGAACTCACACCTGCGCCGCAGCCAGACGAAATTATTGATGATCTTGATGAGATTGAAGCGCTTCTAGGCCATCCTGTCCCAGAGTTTGAAGAAGCGATCCTTAGCCCTCCTGGCCCAGACGGAACTCGCCAACTAACCGTCAAATTCGGAGGCAGTCTTTCGCTGCGAACAGCTTGTCAAGGGGGCGTTTGTGAAACTGTACGGTATACCTCCCCAAAGGAGAGGA
>JAAHIC010000697.1 GCA_010671965.1 Leptolyngbya sp. SIO4C5 | reverse complement strand
CATTCTCGATGCCGACGAGCGAATCGCCTTCGGCCTCGCCCAGCGAGCCGAGCCCCGTCGCGAGATCGACGATGACGCGCGTCAGGGAGCGGGCGTAGACCGAAGGCGATTCGCTCGTCGGCATCGAGAATGTCGACGGCAGCGATGCCACGGGCGTCGGCGACACGCTGACCGGCAACAGCCAGGCCAACCGGCTGAGCGGCCTCGGCGGCAACGACACCCTCCTCGGCGGGGAGGGCGACGACGTCCTCATCGGCGGCTCCGGCGACGACACGCTGACGGGCGGCACCGGCAACGACACCGCCTCCTATGCCACCTCGCATTTCGGCGCGATCGTCAATCTCGGTTGCGACAGTCCTAGCCCACGCCATTGTTAAAGAAGGTCTGCGCAACGTCGCTGCCGGCGCTAACCCCATTGCCCTGAAGCGCGGTATCGACAAAGCTGCTACCTATCTAGTAGACAAAATTGCCGAGCACGCTCGCCCGGTAGCCGATTCCACGGGTATTGCTCAGGTGGGATCTATCTCAGCCGGTAACGACGAAGAAGTCGGCCAGATGATTGCTGAGGCGATGGATAAAGTCGGTCGGGAAGGGGTTATCTCCCTGGAAGAAGGCAAGTCCATGACCACTGAACTAGAGGTTACGGAAGGGATGCGCTTCGACAAGGGCTATATTTCGCCCTACTTCGCTACCGATACCGAGCGCATGGAAGCGATCTTGGATGAGCCTATCATTCTGATCACCGACAAGAAAATCACCCTAGTTCAGGACTTGGTACCTGTGCTGGAGCAGGTGGCCCGTGCTGGTCGTCCGCTGCTCATCATTGCTGAAGACATCGAGAAAGAGGCCCTAGCCACCCTCGTAGTTAACCGTCTACGCGGCGTCATCAACGTGGCGGCTGTGAAGGCCCCTGGCTTCGGCGATCGCCGTAAAGCCATGCTAGAGGACATTGCCGTACTCACGGGTGGTCAGGTCATTAGCGAAGACACAGGTCTGAAGCTAGAGAACACCAAGATGGACATGCTGGGCAAAGCGCGTCGCATCACTTTGACCAAAGACAACACCACCATCGTGGCCGAAGGTAACGAGGCTGGCGTCAAGGCCCGCTGTGAGCAAATCCGCCGTCAGATTGAAGAGAGCGATTCTTCCTACGACCAAGAGAAGCTACAGGAGCGTTTGGCCAAGCTTTCCGGGGGTGTGGCTGTGATTAAAGTCGGAGCCGCGACCGAAACCGAGATGAAAGATCGCAAGCTGCGGCTGGAAGATGCCATCAACGCTACCAAGGCAGCCGTTGAAGAAGGCATCGTTCCCGGTGGGGGTACCACGCTAGCTCACCTAGCGCCCAACCTCGAAGAGTGGGCCAACAGCAACCTAGTTGATGAGGCGCTGACAGGGGCACTGATCGTCATGCGGGCTCTGACCGCGCCGCTGAAGCGGATTGCTGAAAACGCTGGTCAAAACGGAGCCGTGATTGCAGAGCGGGTCAAAGAGAAGGACTTCAACGTTGGCTACAATGCGGCAACCAATGAGTTTGCTGACATGTTTGAGGCTGGCATTGTCGATCCGGCTAAGGTAACTCGTTCGGCGCTGCAAAATGCCGCTTCGATCGCCGGTATGGTGCTGACAACTGAGTGCATCATTGTCGATAAGCCGGAGCCTAAGGATGGCGCTGCCGCGGGCGCGGGCGCTGGCATGGGTGACTTCGACTACTAAGAAGTTGTCTATAGACACATCCTGGTAAGGGTTTGGCCATGCCAGATTCTTCCCGGTTCTAAGATGTGGTCAGGAGCGATCGCCCAAGCGGCGATCGCTTTTTGGATCAAAAATTATTGCAGCCGAGCCATCTACAAACGTTAGGATTTGAGGCATAGCCGCCGTCTTGACGCGATCAGGAGACTCACTTTCAAAGGTTGTATCCGGCGGCGGCAGTCGAAAGCTGGCTGCAGCAGGCTGGCTTTGTCGTCACTGTAACTGACTGCTATGGGGCGTTTCAGCGATCGCCCAACCCCTCAGCTTTTTTGGCCCGCAAACCCCGATGACCTCACAAACTGCCCGGCATATTCTCAATTTTTGGTTTGGCGATCCGGCTGCGCCTGCAACCGAATATGGGCAGCAGCGTGACATTTGGTTCAAGAAAAACCAGGCGTTTGATCAGCAGGTACGCCAGCAGTTTTTGGCAGTTTATGAGCAGGCCAGACAGGGCACTTATGCAGACTGGACGCAGACGCCTAAAGGGGCGCTGGCGCTGACGGTGCTGCTCGATCAGTTTCCCCGCAATATGTTTCGCGGCACGCCGCAGAGCTTTGCCACGGACGGGCAGGCGCTGGCGATTGCCCAGTCAGCAGTCGCCCAGGGGCGCGATCGCTCTCTCCTGCCGGTCGAGCGCCTGTTTTTCTACCTGCCATTTGAACACAGCGAAGACATAGCCCATCAAAACCAAGCAGTAGCGCTGTTTGAGGCTTTGGTTCAGGCAGCGCCCGAACTCCAGTCCACCCTCGACTATGCCTACCGTCACCGAGACGTGATTGCCCGCTTTGGCCGCTTTCCCCACCGCAACGCGATTCTAGGACGAGAAAGCACTCCAGAGGAAGAGGCGTTTTTGCAACAGCCCGGTTCTCGGTTTTAAGTCCAAGCGTGATAGAAAGTCATTTCCTGCCAGCTATTGACGGTGCGCTGGGCGATCGCCGTCATCGCGGCTTCGTCTAGGGGTTTAAACTGGCGAGCTGCCATTATGTTCTGCTCTAGCTGAGCGACATCCTCTGCCGCCACGGTGCAGGCATGAACCCCCGGTACCGAAAGGCTGTATCCCAGTGCCTGCTCGAAGCTGTCTAGCAGCCCCGGTTTCAGCAGTCGCCCATAGGCTGGCACTTTCATGGCAATAACGCCAATATTCTGCTCGCGCGCCACGGGCATGACGGTGGCAATGAAGGACTCAGGATGATGCACTTCTGCA
>JAAHIC010000696.1 GCA_010671965.1 Leptolyngbya sp. SIO4C5 | reverse complement strand
TTACACCGCATGGGTTTTAGCTTTGTATTGGCGCGGGGGTGTCTTACGCATTATTTTAAATCCCATTCGCAGCCAAAACTGTAGACCCCGCTCGTTAGCTTCGATCGCTACCAGAGAAATTTTGCTGATGCCTTGCGCCTCTACCCAGCGCTCAAACGCTTTGTAAAAGTCAGCTCCCAGTCCCCGCCCCCGGTATTCAGGAGCAACCATCATCAGTCCAATCCACCAGGTTTGCGCATCCGGGTAGTGCCGTATCCCGGCAATCATGCCAGCTAGCTCCTGCTGGGCATTAAATAGGCCAAAGATGTAGTTGTCTGCTGAAGTTTTTCCTGCTGGCAAATCGTCAAATTCTTCCCTTGCCGCCGTTGGCGCTGGGGATAAACCATCTGTCAGGTGAAAAAACGCCGTACATTGCTCATAGAGGCGTTGCAGAATGTCTGCATCCTGCAGTGTGAGTCGCCGCGCGAAATAGCCAGGACGCTTTAGCGCAAAGCCTGTTGGATTGTTCATGCCCTACCTGAAATTTCTAAAAGGCGGCGATCGCGCTTAGATGCGCCCATCCAGCTCTGATCGCTCATCAATAGGTCTTTGGTAGCTTGGCTTCGAGAACAACTAGAGAGTGAACCTTACGCCCTACAGCACTAGGGCATAGTCTACGAGCTGCAAAAGACGCTGTCGCAGAGTTTCTAAGCCAGTGCGTTCTTGGGCCGAGATAAAGATAGCCTGGGGGTATTCTTCCTGGGCGATCGCCAAGGTATCGCTATCCACCTGGTCGAGCTTATTAAACGCCAGCAAGATTGGCCCCGGCGTAATCGGCATCTCCGACAAAATACCCATCACCGCCCGAATCTGGCTTTGCCAAGCTGGGTGGGAGAGATCCACCACATGCAGCAGCGCATCGGCCTCAGTCACTTCCTCTAGGGTGGCCCGGAAAGCATCGACGAGGGAAGGCGGCAGCTCGTGAATAAAGCCCACCGTATCGGTGAGGACGAGCGATCGCACCTCGTGGGTTTCGGCATCAGTGGCCGTAAGGCGGCGCGTGGTGGGATCCAAAGTGGCAAAGAGCTGATCGGCAGCATAGATTTCAGCATTGGTGAGGGCGTTGAGCAGGGTCGATTTACCCGCATTGGTGTAACCCACTACGGCAATGGACGGCACATCCTGACGCTGGCGCTGCTGCCGCATCCGCGAGCGATGGGCCTGAAGCTGGGTCACTTCTCGCTGCAGCCGGGCAATCCGCCGCTGGATGGCTCGGCGCTCAGTCTCTAGCTTAGTTTCACCGGGGCCACGGGTGCCAATCCCGCCCCCCAGTCGCGACATCGCCTGTCCGCGCCCGGTCAGCCGGGGGAGCTGGTATTCTAGCTGGGCCAGCTCCACCTGCAGCTTTCCGGCTCCGGTTTTGGCCCGCTGGGCAAAGATATCTAAAATCACCTCAGTGCGATCCACCACCCGCACCCCGACGCGGGCTTCCAAGTTGCGCACCTGGGCCGGAGAAAGATCGCGATCGAAGACCACTAAACTAGCCCCTCTGGTCTGAGCGGTTAGGGCAATTTCCTGCACCTTACCCGCCCCCACTACCGTTTGGGGATGGGGACGGGCTCGTTTTTGCGAGAGACTCTCTAGCACCTCGCCACCTGCCGTTTCTACGAGGCGCTGTAGTTCCTGCAGCGTATTTTGAAACTGCTCCGACTCGCCCTGCTGGGTCATAAGACCGACTAATAAGGCCCGGTCATGGCTAGTATCGACCTGCTGAGCCACATACTCGCGGCGAAATTCAGCTTCTAGGCCCTCAGTCAGATCGACAAAATCTTGCTGGGCCAAGACATCTAAGCTCAAAGGCGGCGAAACCGTCCATTTGGCTTCAGAATGGGGGACTAAATGGGCTAGATAAGCCGATTGCACATAGCCCGTAGCGCCGCCGCCTCGTCGGGTAAAACCTGCCCCTGTCAGCGTGAGCAGCACCAAAGCGTCAAGCCGCTGTAGGGCCATTACGGTCAAGTCGCCGTCCCCTGGTGCCTCTTTCTTGAGCTGAGTGCCCACGCAGCGAATACCACAAAGCCGTTCTGCTCCGTAGCGCGGCAGCTCTAACAGCGGAATTTGAGTTTGCCGGGGATTGCCGACTCCAACCCGAATGACCTGCCCCCGGCGGTTAAGATAGGCGCAGACGGGTTGACCAATTTCGGTACTAATAGCGGCTAGGCGTTGGGCGAATTCAGGCGTTGTAATGCGATCGCCCGGTAAACGCTGATGGTAGAGACGTTTTAACTGCTTTAGCTGGCTGGACTTGAGTCCCTGTAGCTGTCCATAAATAGTTTCAACAGACACGCGTAAATTTTCGTGAGGTTAATGGACGTGTCTCCTTATTTTAATAGAGTCTAGCGGGAGACGTAGAGCGGCTCAGTTACTAAACGTAATGGTAACTAACTGTTACATATCGAGTAGACAGTTGATGACAAACTGAGGAACTATGGAAGCAGAGGATACAAGTACAGGTCAACTAATTTACAAATCGCTGTTATCTATTTAACGTACCAACGCTAAGGACACTTGAAACTCATGGGGCTGCGTAAATCACATAAAAGCCGCTGTTATTCAGGGTTTATTCGGATCCAGAAGCGATACAATCGCTACACTGAGCAGAGCAAGGATATGGAATATGCGCGGGATCCGGAAGTGCAGATAGATGGACAGCGCTTAAATCGTTGCTTAGAAACGCTAGAAAGCTTCTCTGGTGAGTAGTTTTAGCCTAAGCCGTGGCGGGCTGAGCTATGCCTAATTGGGATTGCAGAGAATTCTAGGCGTAATCCGTTGTATATTTAAAAGCTGTTTGAACTTTGGTTCAAGCACAGCGCTATTTGAAAATCCAGATAATTCAGACTATAACTCTGCTATTACCAAACGCTAGCTGAGTTTTTCTCAATCACAATCTAAGACTATTTCGCCAGAGAAAAACTCAG
>JAAHIC010000695.1 GCA_010671965.1 Leptolyngbya sp. SIO4C5 | reverse complement strand
ATAGGTTCGGACTGCCCAGGTGGTAACACGTCGCCATCCTGCCAATCAGGTGATTTTGTTAGAAAATGACTGGGGCAGCTCAGTCTATTTTATTCTGGAAGGCTGGGTCAAAATTCGTACCTACAACCTAGATGGTAAAGAAGTCACGCTGAATATTCTAGGCAAGGGTGAACTTTTTGGCGAAATGGCCCCCCTCGATGAGGTACCGCGCTCAACCGACGTGATTACGCTAGTGCCAACGGTGATTGGCAATATGCCCGCCAATGACTTTGTGACGCTGATTCAGTCCGAACCTATGGCCGGTATTCGTCTTGCCCAGCTAATGGCCCGCCGCCTGCGCCAGGTTAACCGCCGCCTGCGGCTGCGGGAGTCTGATAGCATGTCTCGCGTGGCCGATATTATTCTTTTTCTGGCAGACGGTCAGGGGACAGTGGGCGAAGGGGGCGTTGAAATCCCCAACCTACCCCACCGGGAGCTGAGCAGTCTTAGCGGCTTAGCCCGTGAAACTGTCACCCGCGTCCTCAGTAAGCTGGAGCGCAAAGAGCTAATTACGCGCAATCGGGACACAGTCTGTATTCCCGACATTGACGCTCTGGAGCGTTTGCTAGTCTAGCTGTTGGGCTTTAAGTGATTTAAAAGTTATGTCGAATTTGCCCGATGCTAGGCAGCCTTCCCGCTCAAATGCTTCAGATTGGCAAGAAGACCTAGGCTTAGATCTGCCGGAGGCGATCGCCAATAAGTCAGCCAAGCGATCGCGACCATTGCCAACGAATGGCCCGGTAGCGATGGTAGAAACGGCGTTCCTAGCGAGCACAGCCAGCCTGATTTGGCTGGTGAACTACTATTTCCCGCCTGGCCCCCTCCTGCGCATCTTTTTTCCGCTGCCGACGGCTCTAGTCTATTTGCGCTGGGGCAGCCGCGCTGCCTGGATGTCTGCCCTAGTTTCAGGGCTGCTTTTAGCAGTGCTGATGGGACCACCCCGCAGCGTGCTTTTTGTCATGCCCTATGCGGTTTTGGGGGTGCAGCTAGGCTTCATGTGGGTGCGGGGTGCCACCTGGTATAGCACCATCTTTGTGGGCGCTTTGATTGGCACCTTGGGGTTTTTCTTTCGGGTTTGGCTGCTTTCCATCATGCTGGGTGAGGATCTGTGGGTTTATTTAACAACGCAAATTACCCAACTGCTGGACTGGGGCCTCAATCGCTTAGTAGATTTTGGCCTGATCAGTTTGGGGGCAATAGGTCAGCCGGATCTGGCTATTATTCAAATTCTGGCGACGCTGATGGTGCTTCTCAGCAGTATCCTTTATCTGTTCACGGTGCATTTGGCGGCCTGGTTCTTATTTGAGCGCTTAGGCATTGCCATGCCTGATCCGCCGGATTGGGTGCAGGTGCTTCTAGATGAATAGCCTGACGCCATAGCTTTAATGATTCGCATTTGCACTCATCGAGAGCAGGCTCAGGACTGGCTGGCTCGCTATCGGCAGCAGTTGCCGCTGATGGTCTGCGTGCTGGGATTTACGGAGACAGCCTTGATCCCCGGTATTTCAGCCGCAGGCGCTACGCCTACCGATCGCCGCTACACCGCGATCGCTGATGCAGAATTCCTTTACCACGGGCCACGGCGCTATAGCCAGCATCCTTTACCTCCTCTCATTGCTGGCGCTTCGCCCGTTTTTATTTCAAGAGCGGTTATAGCAGCGCAAAATATGCCGCTTCAAATTATCAATGCCGGTCTGCCCCTGCCACCGGCAATCCCCCATCTTGACCTCCAGGGACAGTCTGCCGCCTGTTTGAGTACAGGACAAGCCATGACGCTAGCGCAGGCCCAGTTCCTCTTTCAACAGGGACTGCGCTGGGGCACACAGATGGCAGTAGACTATCCCAATCCCTATGTTGTGCTGTCGGAGTGCGTCGTCGGCGGCACAACTACGGCTCTGGCAGCGCTGCTGGGTCTAGGCTTTGCGGCTGCTGGCAAGATTAACAGTAGCCACCCCGTTTGCAATCATCAGCAAAAGCAGCGCCTAGCGGCATTAGGGCTGAGGCAGTGGCGTCAGTTATGTTTGGTGGGCGATCGCCTACCGGCTGATCCATTAGATTTGATTGCGGCTGTGGGCGATCCTATGCAGATAGCCGTAGCGGGCATGAGTATTGCTTTGAGCCGCTCGAAGGGCGTTTTACTGGCGGGGGGGACTCAAATGCTGGCGGTTTATGCTCTCAGCCGCGCGATCGCGCAGCACCGGCACCTCATCTGGCAGCCCCAAAACATAGTTGTTGGCACAACGCGCTGGGTGGTCGAAGACGCTACCGGCGACACGATTGGGCTAGCACGAGCAATCGGAGGAGTACCCCTACTAGCGGCCCAGATAGACTTTGCCAACGCTCACTACTCACAGCTACGGGCGTATGAGCAGGGATACGTCAAAGAAGGCGTCGGGGCAGGAGGGTGTGCCATCGCCGCGCATCTAGCTCAGCAGTGGCAAATGCCTCAGCTATTACAGGCCGTCGAAGCACTGATTGATTGTCAGCAAAGCACATAAGCTGCTTCACACGGCAATTTTAAAGGACTTAAACAGTCGGTCATCTAGAAGCTGAGCAGACTAGCTATCCCTGAGTTGCTAATGATGGGCGCGGGAGGCTAGGAGCTGTTCTTCAAGCGCCGCAATTCGGTTATAAGCAGCGGTGAGCTGAGCCGTAAGACGCTGAATCTGAACTTCTGGCGTAATTTCTTTGCCAGAACCTGATTTTTCCGGATTCATGTAAGCGTTGTCGGTCAGAATATCTTTGTGACTGACATTGTTAGAGCCGATAATCGCACCTGAGTAAGCAGAGACTGCAGGATTAATCCCAAACTGCGGGTTGCTCTCATCTTTGGCAGAACAGGCTTGTTGACCAGATAGAATTTCAGCAATGCGTAGATTTATCTGATCGATCATGTGGATGCTCTGCACCACATGATC